>NZ_JAVXKG010000026.1:0-52036 GCF_036647415.1 Algoriella sp. | reverse complement strand
ATGTTTACTCCTGGTTTACGAGCTACACCATAGTCACCTTCCATTCCACCACCGTTATAATCTGCTAAGAAATCTGCGTTGAAAGAAACAACTAATTCAGAATTCTTAAGATCATAGAATGGTAATTCTCTTTTTCCGTACACTTCTTGTGCAGCGTCTAATGCGTTTGAATAAGAAACAGCATCATATACTACATGTTGAGTTGTTGGATATTTTGTTGCAAAATCTGCAATCAACTTTTTAGTTGTTGGAGAAGGTAAAGAAGGTGTTAAGATAACCACTTTTTTACCACCAACTGCTGCTAAAGCTTTTGTTACTTTAGCATCAATATCTTTCCAAGTTGTTGCTTTAAATTTATCACCATCATTAGTTAATGGTGCTTTTATTTTATCTGAATCGTATAATGATAATACAGATGCTTGAACACGAGCATTTGTAGAACCAAAATATGTTGCGCCTTTATTTGCATCGATACGGATAGGACGACCTTCTCTTGTACGTACTAATACGTTCGCGTAGTCATACCCATCAAAAACTGTAGATGCGTAATATGTAGGAACACCAGGCATGATATTTTCTGGTTTTACTACATAAGGAACAGATTTTACGATTGGAGCTTCACAGGCTGCTAATGTAACAGCGGCTGTACTGAATCCTAAAATCTTCAAAAAGTCACGACGTGAAGTTTGACTGTTCTCCATGGCGTTATCATTCCCTAAGAAATTGTCTACAGGAATTTCTTCTGCAAATTCATTGGTAGTTAACTTATCGTTTAACGTATTGTCAGTTAACTCCTCAAAACTTTTCCAGTAATTTTTCTTCGAAGCCATTTATACTCCTCTCTTTTTTATATTAATAATGACATTTACCACACTCTAAACCTCCGATAGCATCAACTGTAATTTTAGTTGCGTCACCGTACTGTTTTTTCAGTTTTTCGTGTAGCTCTGCGTAATATTCTTTGTTATACTCGTTGTCCATATCTACCTCAGTAGTTCTGTGACACTCAATACACCATCCCATTGTAAAGTCATTTGCCATTTTAACTTCGTTCATTTCATCTACACGTCCGTGACATGCGAAACAAACTTGATCTCCTGAACCAATGTTTAATTCTTTAGAATTTGGAATAGTACCGTCTTTTATTGCTTTCTTGATTGCTTTTTCTCCTGCTACAACGTGTTGTGAGTGGCTAAAGAAAACGAAATCTGGCATATTGTGGATACGAACCCATTCGATAGGTTTTTGTGGACCATCGTACTTGTTAGTTTCTGGATTCCATCCAATCGCTTTATACATTTTTTGTATCTCCGCTGTGTAGAAGTTTTTCACGCTTTCTTCATCAGCAAATTTACCAGAAGTGATTAATTCTTCTTCGAAATAATCTCCTTTGTATTCTTTGATTGTTTTGTGACAGTTCATACAAACGTTTGGTGAAGGAATACCTGATACCTTACCATATTTTGCAGAGCTGTGACAGTATTGACAATCGATACCTTGTACACCTGCGTGAACTTTGTGAGAGAAATAGATTGGTTGTTCTGGCTCGTAACCTTTATCAACACCTATTCCCATTAATCCCCAGTAGACGTTGTATAATGCTAAGAAAGCTAAAACCGCTACAAGTACACTACCAACTTTTTTGTATTTCTCGAATACATGTGATAATGATACAGCTGCTTTTTCTTTATCTGCATTCAACTCTTCTGTTGCTGTAGCTTTAACTAATGCATTAACGCGAACCAAAATCCACAATAATAATGCTGCTAAAACAACAAAACCTACGGCGATAACACCCGAATTAGCTCCTCCGCCTTGTCCAGCTTCAGCAGCTTTTGCAGCAGCAGCTTCTTTCTTTTTAGCAGCTTTTGCTTCTTCAAATGCTTTTAGACCACCGTCTGGGTCTGCAGTATATGCTAAGATATTATCAATATCACCGTCTGATAAACCTGGGAAGGCTAACATCTCTGTGTTATTGTACTCAGCAAAAATTTTGTTTGCATATGCGTCTCCAGACTCGCGTAACGCTTTGTTGTCCTTAATCCACGCATGCAACCATTCTTTACCTAGTCCAGCTTCGTCTTTTACACGCTTCTCGACATTACGTAATTCCGGCCCAATTAACTTACCATCTATCTGGTGACAAGTTGTACAGTTGGCTTCGAACAATTCATAACCTTTACCTGCATCTTGGGCATTTGCTAAGGAGAACGTCGACATTATAATCGCGCAGCTCCATAAACGTATTCTTTTTAGAAATCTTGCCTTCATTTACTTAAAATAATCTCAGTTCGTTGTTTCTTTTAATTCGTTTTTATTTGAACACTTAACTAACAGCAAAAATAGTTTCAATACTTAATAAAATCATAAAGTTTACATACTGAACTTTATCATTCAGCTTAATTTAAAACAATTCTAAATTAATTGTTAAAAAATATTGCCTCATAAATATAATCTATTCTAGTTAATCAACCTAAAAAAAATGAACTTAAACCTAGTGAACTGAAAATTATTGCAAACACTTATTAAATACAGACAAGCTTCTCAAATTTCAATCTTTTTTATGAAATTATGATGAATTCAGTTTTTTGGAACAATATTAGTAGAAAGAGAATAAAGTAGTTTTTATAGTTTCTTAACTTAATTCTTAGAAGTATATTTGCACAAATTAATTCATCCTATGAAAAAATTTATCGTTTTATTCTTATTTATATTTTCAGCTTCAGCGTTTGCTCAAGAAAAAATTGACACCGTACAAATTATTAATAATGGTACGCTTAATATGGAAATTGACAGTAGAATAAATAATGTAATAAAGGCAAAAGAAGATGCGGTTTGTACATATACATCGCCAACTAAAAAGCCTATTGATAAAAAACCTGTTGTTGTAAAATCTAATGATCCTTGTGCAGGAATGCCTCAGGTTAGCGGTTTTAAGATACAAATTTATTATTCGAAAAATAGAGCTGATGCAGACAAAGTAAGAGCTGAGTTCAACAAAATTTATCCTGATATGTCGGCTCAAGTCGTTTATTACGCACCGGATTATCGTGTTTTAGTTGGAGATTATTTCTCTAAAAGTTCTGCATCTAAAGATATTCGTCGATTAAAATCAAATTATAATAGTGCATTTTCTATTCCTTATAAAGTCTTGTGTAGAAAAGCGAAATAAAGTTATATTACATAATAAAAGCGTTATCAAATTTTGGTTTGATAACGCTTTTATTCTTTTATGGTAATATTTAGTAGATGATTCATTATTAATATTTTTAATTGTTTAGATATAAATTTCGACCTTCTATTTCTAAATGAATTAATGCTTCTGCTAAATTAGTCTGAGCAAAACTTAAATTCCCTGCAACTAAAACTCCTTTTTCTCCTGTCGAAATTTTCTCTATTCCATACACGGTTGATTCATCTTCTGGATTAGAATTACCTTCATATCGATAGATATAAATAATTCTAAAATCATGAGGATGATCCATCAATTCACCTTCAAGTAAATTAAAATCTTCTTGATAACCTTTCTTTGCTAGCTCACGAAGTGCAACACTAGAGGTTTCGTAATTATATTGTCTTCTTTCAAACATATCTTTTATTTTTTTTTAGATTATTTATCTAAACTAACTAATTGTAAAACAATATATTGTTAAATTTTAGTTAATCATTTATCGTAACGTAAATTTTAAGTTTGAAAATCATTTATTGCATATAAATATTGTTTGTATTTTTGATGAAATTAAAAAAAATGATACTAAAAAAATTAGATAATAACGAAATAGTTTTTGTAGATGTGCTTTCTTATATTGAAGATAATTATAACTATACACCTTCTGCTTTTACAAACGGAAATCAAGAAAATACTGTAGATCAAAATCAGGGAAGTGCTAAGGTTTTAGCTTTTGCAAAGTTGAATAATTATACCGAAAATGATACATTAAAATTATTTGCAGAACATTATAAAGCTGTTTTGGAAACGCCAAATGGAACAGATCATAACAACATTCGTCAATTTATGGAAAATGGTTGGGATGGTGTTTCGTTTCAAAATGAAGTTTTGACTAAAAAATAATTAAAATAGCCTCGAAATTTCGAGGCTATTTTGTTGAGTAAAATATCTAAAAAGGAGCCATAAAACTTATGACATAATCGTCGATTGATTTTCCTTTCGCTTCTTTTATTTCTAAATCGACTGGAACTTTATAAGAAGTCAAGTCTTTTTTAGGAATTTTAATTTTGATTAATCCTTGTTTCAATTCTCCTTGTTTAACAACGATATATTGATTTTGTTCATTCAAAATCTCCGTTTTACCATTCTTGAATGATTTCACATTAACAGTTAATTTATAAGGCTGATTGGTTTTATTCATCAAATTATATTGTAATGTATTTGTTACATAATCACCTTCTATAACAAAATCTTTTCCTGGAACCTGCAAAAATTTAACTTCAACATCGCTCCTATTCAGCAAAAATACATTCATAGCAACTATCATTGCAATCAAAATTGTAGTAAACGAAATTAATCGACCATTTATCTTAAAAGGTTTTCCTTCAATAATATTTTCTTCTGATGCATATTTTATCAAACCTTTTGGTAAATCGATCTTAGTCATAATATCATCGCATGCGTCCATACAAGCAGTACAATTTACACATTCTAATTGCGATCCATTTCTGATATCAATTCCAGTTGGACAGACTGCAACACATTGTCCACAATCTATACAATCACCTTTTCCTACAGCTTTTCTATCTTCGTTTTTTCTGAATTTGGAACGACCACTTTCTCCTTCCCCACGACGAAAATCATACGCAACTTGAATTGTTTTTTTATCGATTAACACACCTTGAAAACGACCATAAGGACAAACCAATGTACAGGCTTGCTCACGAAACCAAGCGAAAATAAAATAAAACAACCAACTAAAAATGACAATTCCAAAGAACATTCCACTATGTTCGGAAGGACCTTCGATTATCATTTTTTCTAACACATCAACTCCCACCAAATAAGCTACAAATATGTTTGTCACGAAAAAAGAAACTAAATAAAAGACGAACCATTTTATTCCTCTTTTCAATATTTTCTCTTCGTCCCAATCTTGTTTATCTAATCTGATTTGTTTGCTACGATCACCTTCTATTAAAAATTCTATTTTACGAAAAACAAATTCTAAAAATATAGTTTGAGGACATAACCAACCACAAAACAATCTACCATAAACAGTTGTAAATAGTATAATAAATACAACCGTAATAATCATTCCAAAAGCTAACAAGAAAAAATCTGTTGTAAAAAAGGGAAAACCAAATAAAATGAAGTTGGTATTAAAAACATCAAATTTGAATAAAGGATTTCCGTTAGGTAACTTGATAAATGGTAAAACAACCAATAAAACCAATAATAACGTTGAAGTTATGGAACGATAATTTGTGTATTTACCAGAAGGTTTTTTAGCATAAACCCACTTCCTTGTCCCATTTCTTTCCATTGTTGCAACCTCTGTTCTAAATTTCTCATTTTCATCTGCAACATTAAACTGAACTGTATTTTGATCAAAATCACTCATACCTTATCTAATTAGAGAGCAAAATTAAGACTGAAGCATTCCAAAACTTTGGCATTAATTATGTTTTCTATGGTATTTTTTATGGATTGATAAAAATCATTCTTTTTTTAAACAAAAACTAACTTGTAACTTATTAAAGAAAACGATTGTTTCTAAATGAAAATTCTATAAAAAAACTTATCCTATTTTATAATACATGGACTTAAAATCGATCAAATAATTGCTTAGATATAATATTGTTTACGAAATTGTTCGGGAGTAAAATTGGTGTATTTCTTAAAAAATTTCACGAAATAAGATGCATCTTGAAAATTTAATTCATACGCAATTTCGCTTACAGACAGTTCTTTGTTTACCAACAAACGTTTTGCCTCTAAAACAACTCGACTTCTAATTAATTCTCCTGCTGAAATTCCACCTAAATCTTTGCACAAGGCATTCAAATGATTTGGTGTAACATAGAGCATTTCGGCATAATCTTTTGGCAATTTTTTAATCTTAAAATTCTGATCTATTAGGGTTTGAAAATTATTCAAAAGAACAGATTTGTAATCATTTATAGTATTAGATTCCGAAAAATAATGACGCTCAATTAATATAAATAATTCTAATAATTGTGTTCCTATTTTTAAGTTCGTAAACTGATCGTTCAACAAATTTTCATTAATAATTTCTTCAAATAAAGACGAAATTATGAGTTGTAAATCTTTATTCAATTCAATGACATGATCAGTAATTTTTATAGATTGTAAAAAAGAAAACTTCTGAAGTAAAGCTGAATTAATTCCAATCCAATCAAAAAAGCTACTCGAAAAATTCACAACAAATCCATCATATTTTTCTTTAAAATACCATTGATGCACTTGTCCTGGTTTCATAAAATACATCATACCTGTTTTTACAGGAAATTTTTCGAAATCTATTAAATGCTCTCCACTTCCTTCTGTAAAATAAACCAAATGGTAATAATTATGGTTATGCACTTGTTGCAAATGAGGATTACTTTCCACATACCCTCTAAAACGATCTACAGAAAGTAATTCGTTTATATTTTTAGGTGTATTTAAATTACAAATATCAAATGTCGGAAATTGCTGCTTATCCATTTTCAAAATCTATGAAAGACAAAAGTACAAACTATAATTTCGAATAAAATCATTCTTTTTTATGATTTGAAAAGTTTAACTTTATTGCTGTAAGCGATTATAAAAATGGAATTTAAAGAGAAAAAAATTATTCTACTTTCTTTGGATGGTGGCGGAATACGAGGAATTATTTCTTGTATAATCCTAAAATATATCGAGGATAAACTAAAAGAACAAGATTGTGAAGATGCTAAAATTGGCGATTATGTCGATTTTATTGCCGGAACAAGTACAGGTGCTTTGATTGCATCTTTGTTACTTTTACCATCAGATGAACATCCAAAAAAAGCAAAACATTCTATTACAGATGCATTAAATATTTATTTAGGAGAAGGAAAAAATATTTTTTCTAAAACCTTTTGGACTATTTTAAACAATCCATTAGCTGTTTTTAAAGATAATTTTTCTACAATGGTACTAGAAAGTCAATTAGAAATTGTTTTTAAAGATGCTGAACTCAAAAATTTAATTCGTCCATGCGCATTGATTGCTTATGATACAGAACATCAAAAACCGAAAATTTTCAATTCGATTGATGGAATTTCACCTTTCCGAAATTTTTATATTAAAGATGTTTGTCGCGCTTCTTCAGCTGCACCAACTTATTTTGAACCAGCAAAAATAAAGTCATTTGCAGAACAAGAATTTTCTTGTATTGATGGTGGTGTATTTGCAAATAATCCTACTTTTTGTGGTTTTATAGAATCTCAAAAAATAAATTTTAATAAATATTTTAAAGATGATTTAAAATTTGATGGAACTGCGCCTTTACAAGAATTTATTACCATTTCTATTGGGAATGGATCTCGCGCAAAATCTTATAAACACAATGAATTAACAGGTATATCAAAATCAAAATGGGTAGATCCGTTGGTTGATATTTTTATTTCGACAGGTGTAAATATGATTGATATGGAAATGAAAAGTATGTATAGCTTACTGAAACCGAAATATCAACACAATTATTATCGTTTTAATCCCGAAATTCCCGAATCTTCAATAGACCTAGGAAATGTATCCAATACAAATATCAAAACCTTAATAGATGTTGCGAACGATTATGTTGCAAAAAATAAAGAATATTTAGATGAAGTTGTACAAAAATTAATCTTCAATAAAATTGAAATAAAATAACATCAAAAAGGCTTTAATCTATATAAGAATAAAGCCTTTTTAATATTTACTTACTTCTAACATATATAAAAATATCTTGATCTTTATTTAATTGACGATCATCTATAATACTTTCTAAACATGCATTTGCAGAATCTAACTCTCCTATTTTATTAAAATCTTTGTATTTACCATTAACCTGTGGTACAACATGTCCATTTAGTTTTTCGGGCGTCAAAGCCTTGCGTTCACCAATCAAAGTATACACATACTCGCGACCAGTTTCGTCTGTAAAATTATCAACTTTATAAATTTGCTCCAACTCTTTTTCTTGATCAATTATTACAAATAAATAATCTTTGTGGCTGTCTTTTTCAAAAAATACTCTTTTCATAAACCTATGTTTTACTCAAATTTAGTAAAAGAAATGTATAAAAGCCAATGTAAAATGATATAATTTATCAAAAAACATAAAATATTTTTCTCTCTATTCATCTAGCATACAAGAGAAAACCAATCATTTCTTATAATTAATTTAAAAATTTTACACTACTTTGTTTTGCATAGTAGTGTAAAACACATAGATTTGTAGAAATTACATTACTATGAAAAACAAACTTCTATTTATAATCTTATTATGCAGCATAACTGCATCTGCTCAACTTAACTTTTCTGGAAGTTTAGTTGATGATAAAACCAATGCACCGATTTCTCTTGGAGAGATTTATTTAGCGAATGATAAAACTGAATTATCTAATTTGACAGATGAAAATGGAAAATTTACTTTTGATCAAATTCCAACAGGAATTTACGAAATGGCTGTTCTTGTAAATTTTGACACCATTTATAAAGAGAAAATTGAATTGACTCAAAATACCGAAAAACAACTTAAAATTTCTTCGCCAAATGTTGATTTAAAAGAAGTTGTTATTGCTAAAAAAGTATTTCAGAAAAAAGCAGATCGTTTTGTATTTGATGTTAGTAATTCTTCTATTGCAAAGGGAAATAATGCTTTTAATCTATTAAAACAAACACCTCTTGTTTCTTCTACAGATGGAAAAAATTTAAAAATATTGAACAAATCTGATGTGATTATTTATATCAATGGACGAAAATCTAACATGGACAATGAGGCAATTATTGAAATGTTGAAAAATACACCTTCAGAAAATATACAAAAAATAGAAATTATCACAGTTCCTGGAAGTGAATTTCAAGTTGAAGCAAATACTGGTGTTATTAATATTGTGATGAAAAAAACTACAACAAATGGATATAATGGAAACGTGCGTTTGGTAGACAATCAAGGTTATTACAATAATCCAAGTATGAATGCTAGCTTTAATTTCCGTAAAGATAAATTAGCCGTAAATACTGGAGTTTATACTGGAATTAATAAATCGTATGAAAAAATTGAATTATCAAACGGAAATAAAAATTTTATCACAAATTCAAACGGTTACATTGCTGATCCAAACACAAATATTGGTGGAAATATTGGGTTAGATTACGAATTATCTGCTAATCAAAATATTGGATTAACGTACAATTATAGATACAACAAAAGTTTTAATTCCATATTTACATTCGATAATTCATATAACGGAATTTTGATGAATCGTACAACAAAAGTTGAAGACGCACAAATCAGAAATCATTCTCTTAATCTTAATTATGAAATCAAAACAGATACAATTGGAAGTAAATTAATGACAAATGCATCTATCCTATTCTACAAAAGAGGAATGGAAAGTACAAATCAGACATTTCCGTTTGACAATAGCGAATATCAATCATTAAGACAAATTATACCTCAAAAAATAAACAATATTAGTTTAAATGCAGATTATATTGCAAAAACTAAAAAAGAAAATACATGGTTATTTGGTGCAAATTATATTTACACAAAAACAGACAACGATACAAAACAAGATAATTTAATTAATGGAAATTACATACCAGATCAAGTTTTTACAAATCACTTTTTATACAAAGAAAATATTATTGGATTGTATTTAACTTTTGAGCGAAAACTATCTGAAAAATTAAGTGGGAAAATAGGTTCTCGTCTAGAGATCACAAAAACAGAAGGTGATATTATTGGAAAAAATAATTCATTCAAAAATGATTACACAAATCTTTTACCTTATCTAACATTAAATTACGAAATCAATAAAAACAATAATTTAAGCTATACATTTTCTAGTCGAATTAAAAGACCTGCATTTTGGGAATTAAATCCTGCGCGTACATACATGACACCAACCAATTATTTGCAAAATAATCCATTCATGTCAAGCTCTAAATATTATAAACAAGAATTAAATTATCTTTTGAAAGGAGCTTATTTCTTAAATGTTGATTTTGAATATGTAGAAGACGCATCTGGTCAAATTCCATTACAAGGATCAGTTAAAAACTTAGCAACAGGAGAAACAACCGAATTTCTACGTTACATCCGTATGAATTATGGTGACAAAAAAACATTAAACGCAACAATTGGTGTTAATAAAGCGCTTTACAATGGAATTTGGAACATTAGTTATTCATCAACATTTATGTACCAAAAATATAGTGGAATAGTAAAATCTGATCCTACTTATATTCCACAACCAGGTTTAGAAGAAACATTGTATCCATATATTGTAGACGCTGCATCTACAAGTGCTCATTTCAAATTTGATAACAACATTCGTTTATCTGCAAATAAAGATTGGTTTTTGGGTGTTAACTATTGGTATTTATCATCTTTTGAATTAGAATTAGGAAAACTAGGACAACAACATAGTTTTGATTTAAATCTAAAAAAGATATGGACAAATTGGACCGTTTTGTTTGAAGTAGAAAATCTTTTTGACACTGCAAATGTTCAAATAAATAACAATGAATCAAATGGAAATTTCAATAATGTATATCAAAAAAATTATAATAGACAATTTACATTGAGCGTTACATATAAATTCGGGAATCAAAAAATTAAAAAATCAAGAGATATTAACGAAGCAAATAGTACAATAAAATCAAGATTATAATTCGTTAAAATATTCATCACACAAAATGCCCAATATTTGGGCATTTTGTGTTTCTATAAAAATCCATTTTAAAAACTAATTTTACGCTATAACTGAATAAATACGCTATTTTTGAATAAAGAATTTATCATTTTTATAGAAACGGATTTATCATGAAAAAAAATAAACGATCAACATTAATTTTGGGATTATTCCTAACGAGTTTTTTACCAATCAATGGAATTACTTATGCGCAACAAACTGTAGAAAAAACGACAAATAAAACGAGTATTTCTACTAAAGTTTTGACTGAAATTCTAGAAAAAAATAGAGCTTTATACAAAGACGGAAAAGTTGCTGATTATATTCCCGAATTAGGAAAAATGGACGCTAAAGCAATTGCCTTTTCTGTGGTCGATGAAAATGGAAAAATAATAAATGTTGGTGATATAAATCAAAAATTTACTATTCAAAGTATATCTAAAATCATTTCTTTGATGATTGCGGTAAACGAAAAAGGAGAGAAAAATATTTTTGATAAAATGGGATATTTCGGAACTGATAAACCGTTTAATTATTTTGCAAATTTAGATAACTCAGGAAAACCTTTAAACCCGATGATGAATGCTGGCGCAATTTTAACAACATCTTTGATTGAGGGTGAAGGCGAAATTCCATTCCAAAAAATACTAGACATGGTTCGTTTTATCACCAAAAATCCTTCAATAAATTATAGTAAATCTGTTTATAATTCCGAAAAAGATACCGGAAATCGCAATAGAGGAATGTTTTATGTGATGAAAAACACAGGATTAATTGATGGCGATGAAGAGAAATTAAATAATTATTTCAAACAATGTTCTATAGAAGTAACGGCAGAAGATTTAGCCAAAATAGGCTACTTTTTTGCACATCAATGCACACGTTTTGATGGTGATAAAACGTATAAAAACGCAGAATTAGCAAAACTTATTCAATCTCAAATGATGATTGCAGGTATGTACGAATTTAGTGGAGAATACGCACGTACAGTTGGTTTGCCAAGTAAATCTGGTGTTGGAGGCGGAATTTCAGTATCAGTTCCAGGAAAAATAGGTATCGGTACTTTTAGTCCTTCTTTAGATTATCATGGAAACTCTTTAGCTGGTTATCACATGATTTTAGACTTAGTAAATCGTTACGAATTAGGTTTATTTGATTGATACTAAATATAATTTACCTTCTTATTTTTTAGTTTACTTAGAAATTATCACCTATTTTGGTATTATCCTTGTAGACAAAAGATAGACTAAAACGCTAAGACACAACGAAAAAACTCAATTCTTTTGAAATTCAACCTAAAAAAAACAATTAAGTATTTATTAATCACACTACTAACAATAACTTTATTATTGATTGGTTTAGTTTTCAGTTTAAAAATACCTGCTGTTCAAAATTATGTAAAAGAATATTTAGTTGATTATTTAGAAGAAAAAATCCAAACAAAAGTAAGTCTAGAAAAAGTTTATGTTGATTTCCCAACCAGTTTGGTTATGCAAGATTTATATCTACAAGGTCAAGACGTAGATACATTATTGTATGTCAAAAAATTTGATGTTGGTCTAGATATTTGGCAATTACTAAAAAATAAGGCGGATATAAAATCAATTGATTTAGAAGGTGTAAATACAAATGTTATTCGAAAACCTGATGGAACTTTCAATTTTGATTATATCATAAATACTTTTGCAACAAAAGATGAGGAAGAAAGTGAATCGAAACCATTTATTATTTCTTTAGATAAAATAAAACTGAAAAAAATTGCTATTTCTTTTATAGACCAACAATCTGGTAATAACATAAAAATAGCATTTAATGAGTTTGACACTCATGTAAAAAACTTTGATTTAGATAAAAACTCATACGCAATTGATGATATTTTAATTGACGGTTTACAGCTAAAATTAAAGCAAGATTTAGTAAAAGAAATTGCTAAAAATGTAGACGAAAAAGTAGATTCTTTAACTAAACAAAATCCACTTAAAGTTGAATTGAACGGAATTAAATTGACCAACTTCGATATTGATTATGGTGATGACAACACACAATTATTTGCCAAATTAAACTTTAAATTATTTCAAACAAAAATCAAAAATTTAGACTTAGACAAAAATTCATATACTGTCGGAGATATAAATTTGAATGGTTTGAATTTAAAATTCAATCAAAAAATCAATAAAAATAACTTTTCAAACACCCCAAATAAAGTTGATACAAAAACAAATCAAGTACCTTTACAACTTGGCTTAAACAAAATAAATTTAGCAGATATAAACGTTGATTATCGTGATGATAAATCAAAAATGCATGCAAAAATTGGCTTAAAAGAATTTGAAACAATCATTCAAAAAATAGATTTAGCAACTAATTCATACAACATTGGTGATATAAATTTAGATGGATTAGATTTAGATTACAACCAAAAAACAAACAGTATTCACCCAACAAATAGTACCGAAAATAATGCTGTTCAAGCACCTTTACAACTTGGTTTAAACAAAATAAATTTGACTAAAATTAAAGTTGATTATAAAGATGAAAATTCAAAAACTTTTGCAAAAGTTAACTTAAACAATGTCAAGTCAAAAATAAATAAACTTGATCTAAAAAATTCTATTTACGATATTGATCACATCATTTTAAAGGGTTCAAATATCACTGCTAATTTACATTTAGCTAGTACTTCTCAAACTTCAAAATCGTCTACAGAAAGCTCTACTCCTATCAATTTGTCTTTAAATAAATTGATTTTAGACGATACAAAAATTGTATATAACAATACCGCAATTGCAAGCACCAAGCAAGGAATGGATTATAATCATCTTAACTTTTCTAAATTAAATCTTGATCTAGAAAATTTAAAAATGTTTAACGGAGCAATTGCAGGATCAGTAAAAAAAGGAGAAATAAAAGAAGTAAGAGGTCTTAATATTTTACGATTAAATACCGATTTTCTTTACGGCGAAAAGCAAACTTATTTAAAAAAATTACACCTACAAACACCGAAAACATTGCTTCGTGATGAAATTTTTTTAACATACAATTCAATTAATCAGCTTACTTCAAATCCAGGAAATGTTAGTGTAAATGCAAAAATTAGAAATTCTAAAATTGGTTTTTCAGATATTTTAAACTTAGTTCCAACATTAAAAAATACGATTCCTTTTGATAAATATCCCAATGCAATTCTTAATATTAATACACAAGTTAGAGGAAAAGTAAATGATTTAACGGTTAATAATTTAGCTTTATCTGGATTAGATGATCTATCAATTATTGCTTCTGGACGTATCGTAAATGTGATGAATCCTGATAAATTATATTATGACTTATCTATTCAGAATTTTTCGACTTCTTCTAAAACGATTTATAATATTGTTCCAAAAAATACAATTCCAAACAACATTAGAATTCCATCAAAGTTAAGCATCAAAGGAAAAGCAAAAGGAACAACCCAAATTGTAAATACGCAGTTTTATTTGACTTCTTCTCTTGGAAATACTAATATTGACGCCAAAATTGATTTACATAAAAAAGATGCTGAAAAATATGATGTAAAAGCTGATTTACAAAATTTGGATGTCGGTACACTCATTAGCAACAAAGATATTGGTAAAATAACGGTTAAAATTGACGTAAAAGGACAAAGTTTTAATCCTGAAATAGCAAACGCTGACATTAACGGAACTATTATTTCTGCTAATTACAACAACTATACTTATCAGAATATTGATTTAAAAGCCAAAATAAATAATGGTGTTTTTGATGCTCATTTACTTTCAAAAGATCCAAATGCAAATCTTAATTTAACGGCTTCTGGTGTTTACAAAAAAGACTTGTCTGACGTAAAAATAAATGGAAAAATTGATAAATTAGACCTCAACAAATTAGGTTTTTACGCAACACCTATGATTATTGTTGGTGGAATAACAGCAGGTTTCTCTAATCTAAATCCAGATCAATTAAACGGCTCTTTACATCTTACTGATTTTGCAATTTCAGATACAAAAGAAATTTTTCCTATCCAAGAAATGAATTTAAAAGCCATTTCTACACAAGATTCAAATCAAATTAATTTAAATTCTCAAATTGCGGATGCTGAATTAAAAGGAAAATTTAAACTCACTCAAATATTTAGTGCCTTATCTGCAACACTTAATGAATATTATAATTTTCAAGAAAAAGATCAGAAAATAGAAATTGATCCTCATCAATATTTTACGTTAAATGCCAAAATAAAAGATGATGATTTGATTAGAAAATTTGTTCCAGATTTAAAGAATTTCGAAACAATAAGTTTAAATGCAACGTATGAAGCTGACTCACAAAAGATTTTAGTAAATGGAGAAATTCCAAATTTAACGTATGATAAAAATACAATTGATGCTGGTAAATTTCAAATTTCTAATAACAATAATGCATTACAATATGATTTGAGTATTGGAGGTTTGAAAAGTGAAAGTTTTCAGCTCAAAAAAATTAATATCAACGGAGATATTGCGCAAAATATTATCAACTATACTGTTTCTACAAAAGATGATAAAGATGCCACACAATTTTTGGTTGCAGGTAATGTAAAAGCATTGAATGATATTACCGAAATTAACTTAAATCCAAATGGTTTAATCTTAAATCACGAACAATGGCAAGTTGGAAATGACAACAGTATTCAGCTAAAAAAAGATGGTATTGTTGCAAATAATTTTAGAATTTCGAAAGATGGAAGTGAGATTTTTCTTCAATCTGAAAATAATGATGGAGCAAGTCTTCTAAATATTCAAATCAAGGATTTTAAAATCGAAACGATTACAGAATTAATTAAAAAAGATGATCTGCCTGCTGCTGGAACTATAAATGGAACAGTACAAATTAGAGATTTGAACAAAGAAATGACGTTTACATCTGATCTTACAATCTCAGATTTACAAGCATTCGGAAATCCAATTGGTCATTTAACAGCAAAAGTTAAAAACACATCACCAACTAATATTAATGCAGACATTGTATTAACTGGAAACAATAATGATTTAAAAATTACAGGTGATTATAATACCAACGAAAGTGTATTTGACTTGTTATTAGCAATAAATCACTTGGAAATGAAGTCGATTCAAGGTTTTTCTATGAATGCTATAAAAGATACAGAAGGATTTATTTCAGGGAATTTAAATGTAACCGGAACTGTAGATAAACCTTCTATTTTAGGAAAAATTCTGTTCAATGAAGTTGGATTAACTGTTGCTGAAACAGGTAGTAATTTCAGAAAAATAAATGATGAAATTGACTTTACAAATAAAGGAATTGAACTAAATCGTTTCAAAATAAATGATGCTGATGGAAATTCTTTAACTGTAAATGGAGAGATTTTAACGTCAAATTATCAAGATTTCGCTTTCAATTTAACCGCAAACGCTCGAAATTTTAAAGTCGTTAATTCACAAAAGTCAAACGATGCCTTGATGTACGGTATTTTAGCTATTAATGCTACTTTACAAATAAAAGGAGATTTAGATTTACCTATTGTTAATGGACAATTAAAAGTAACGGAAGACACAGATTTCACATTCGTCCTACCTCAATCTTCGCCTTCATTACAAGCGCGTGATGGTATTGTAGAATTTATAGATCAAGATCAGATTGCTTTACAAGAAACGATCAAACCAAACGAAATTAGTAGCGATACAAAAATAAAAGGATTAGACGTTAATGTTAATATTGAAATTGATAAAGATGCCAAAACTTCACTTATTATTGATAAAGCAAATGGCGATTTCATAAAAATACAAGGTGAAGCACAATTAACTGGAGGAATAGATCCTTCTGGAAAAGTGACTTTGGTCGGAATTTATCAAGTAGAAAAAGGAGCTTACGAAATGTCAGTCAGTTTACTAAAACGAAAGTTTGATGTTCAGAAAGGAAGTACAATCACATGGACTGGAGAACCTACAACCGCAAACTTAGACATTACAGCGGCTTACAAAACAGAAGCAGCTCCAATTGATTTGATAGAACAACAAATTTCTGGATTATCTTCTTCTGAAATGAATATGTACAAGCAACGTATTCCATTTAACACGTTACTAAAACTGAATGGCGAATTATTGAAGCCCGAAATTACTTTCGACATTACCTTGAATGAAGATAATCCTTCTGTTGCAACAACAGTTTTAGATAATACAAAAGCAAAATTAGAGCAATTAAGAAATGATGAAGCAGAAATGAATAAACAAGTTTTTGCATTGTTATTATTAAATCGTTTTATCGGAGAAAATCCATTTCAAAGTCAATCTGGAGTATCTGCAGAAACAATGGCTAAACAAAGTGTAAGTAATATTTTGTCGCAGCAGTTAAACAATTTAGCAGCTGATCTAATAAAAGGAGTTGACATCGATTTTGGTTTAGATACACAAGATGATTATTCTACAGGTTCTAAAAATACACGAACAGATTTGAATGTTGCAGTAAGCAAACGTTTGCTAAATGATCGTTTAAAAGTATCTATTGGAAGTTATTTTGGTTTGGAAGGACAAGCACGAGAAAACGAAAATATGACAAATATTGCAGGCGATATTACGATCGATTATAGCTTATCTCGCGACGGACGATATATGCTAAGAGCATATCGAAAAGATGAATATCAAGTTGCTTTACAAGGACAAATTGTAGAAACTGGTGTTGGTTTTATTATTACAATTGATTACAATAAATTTCGAGAAATTTTTGAGAAAAGAAAACAGAACAAATCATATAAGAAAAACCAAAGAACTGAAACCAAATAATGAAGAAAAATTACAAAATAGCAGTCAAATTACTTGTAACTATTGGTACAATTCTAATGGTTTCATCTTGTAGCAATACTCGTTTTCTAGAGGAAGGACAACAATTATATACAGGTTCTAAACTAACTGTAGAAGGTGATTCTTTGACAAAAAAAGAAAAATCTGAATTAAAAAATCAATTAGAAAATACAATTATTCCAAAACCTAATTCAAGTTTTTTTGGATTAAGACCTCGATTATACATTTACAATATAACAAAAGAGCCTAAAAAAGAAAAAGGAATTAGATATTGGTTAAAATATAAAGTTGGCGAAAAACCTGTTTTATTGAGCAATGTTGATATAGAATTTAACAAAGACATTTTGGTGAATTATTCCGAAAACAAAGGATATTTCAATGCAAAAGCAGTAAGTGATACGATTTCTAAAAATAAAAAAACAGAAATATATTATAATTTAAAACCAAAAGCCCGTTACTATATTAGTCAAATTAATTTCCCGTCAGATACAAGCTCTATTATTAACCAAGAAATTGCAAAAACAAAAGATAAAACATTACTAAAACCAAATCAACCTTTTGATTTAGATGTTATAAAATCTGAACGAGAACGCATTGATAATCGTCTAAAAGAAAAAGGATTTTATTATTTTCATCCAGATAATATCATCGTTCAAGCTGATAGTACGGTTAGTAAAAATCATCACGTAGAACTTTTTGTTAAGCTAAAAAATAACACACCACAAGAAGCAAAAGAACAATTTACAATAGAAAATGTTATTGTATATCCGAATTTTAATATTAGAAACTCAAAAAAAGAATCAATTCAAATACCTATGCACAACGATTCTTTAGCAAAATACGCATACAAAGATTATTATGTTATTGATTCTAAAAAAACATTTAAACCTAAGATTTTCGACCGTGCATTATATTTTGAAAAAGGAGATTTATACAACCGAGAAAATCATAATTTAAGCTTAAATCGATTAATTAATTTAGGTGTTTTTAAATTCGTTAAAAATAATTTTGTTCTTACAGACTCTATCAATCATAAATTTGATGCCTATTATTTATTAACTCCAAGAGATTTTCAATCCTTACGATTTGAAGTTTTAGGACGTACAAATTCTGCAAATTATGGTGGAGGTGAGTTAAATTTAAATTGGACAAATCGAAATATTTTCAAAGGAGCTGAACAATTAAAAATGGCTTTATACGGTGCTTTTGACGTACAATTAGGAGGTCCAAAAAACGGGAATAATATTTTTAGAGCAGGTTTTAATTCTCAATTATCAATTCCGAGAATTATAGCGCCATTCCGTTTCAATTCTTCGAGTGCTTTTGTACCTCGTACCAATGTAAATATTGGATATGAGTATCAAAATAGAACAAAATTATATACGCTACATAATTTCAATACTTCGTTTGGCTATACTTGGAAAGAAAATGCAAAAAAAGAACATGATTTAAAAATATTTGATGCCACTTTAGTTTTTCCAGAAAAAATAACAGACGAATATAACGAGCAAATTTATTTTCCTGATGGATCTATCAAAAATCCTAGTTTAAAACGAGTTGTAGATAAGCAATTAATCTTTGGACCAACTTATTCTTACACGTATACAACCACAATGTTACCTAAAAAAAATACATTCTATTACCGTGGAATGGTTGATTTAGCTGCAAATATTACAGGATTAATTTCTGGAGCAAATGTAAAAAAAGATAATCAAAAAGAAATTTTCAAAATACCATATAGTCAATATGCAAAGATGGAACATGACGTCCGTTTTTATCATAAAATTTCCGAAAAATCTAGTTTTGCAACACGTTTTATTGGTGGAATAGCTTATCCTTACGGTAATTCAGAATTTGTTCCGTTTTCTAAACAATTTTTTGTTGGAGGAAGTAACAGTATTCGAGCATTCCGAGCGCGTACATTAGGTCCTGGTAGTTATGATCCTAGAACACAAAATGCTAATTTTTACTTTGATCAATCTGGAGATATCAAACTAGAATTGAATGCAGAATATCGCGCAAATTTATTTAGTTTTCTAAACTTAGCTATTTTTGCTGATGCTGGTAATATTTGGTTGGTGAATGATGATCCTGATAAACCTGGTGGTAAATTCTCAAAAGATTTTATGAGCGAAATTGCGGTTGGAGCTGGAATCGGTTTACGTTTCGATTTCTCGATAATGGTACTTCGTTTAGATCTAGCCATGCCGCTTCGTGTACCTTATTACGAAAAAGGTGATCGCTGGGCATTTGATAAAATTGACTTTAGTAACAAAGATTGGAGAAAAGACAATTTGATTCTTAACATTGCAATTGGATATCCTTTTTAATAAAATTTAAAGAAAAATAAAGGCTTCTTTTTTCTGAAAATTGAAGCTTTTATTACTATTTATTTTCTGAATAATAAAAGTTTCCTTCTGAACAAATATCCTACTGTTGCTGCAATAAAAACAAGTCCAACCTCATAAGTATCAATTGTAGTACTCTTTTTAGAAGAAGTAACTGTACTAGTATTATTTAAATTAACTTCATTCATTTTTTTCTCTGCTTTTAGACCAAAAGGCAGACAAACCAAAAGACAAATCAATAATATTATTTTCATAACCTAACATTTTATTATACTTCGATAAATCAATATTTAATTTATAATTAATGTAGTTCTACATCATTATAAAAATAAAAGGTGGTAGTTTTTGAAAAAATAATTTTTGAGAATAAATGATTTTGAATAAAATTAGAAAATATTTATTAGATAAATAATTTATAAAAGAGACATTGAGGTGGACAAATTTTGTTAACTATAAATTCCTTTTTACGATAATATAACACATTAACAGGTAGTGGATTAAATAAAAAAAATGGAGGTAAATAAATTTACCTCCATTTTTTTTATATATGTTATTGTAAGATTATTTTACATCAAAACGATCTGCATTCATTATTTTATTCCAAGCTGCAACAAAATCATTTACAAATTTAGTTTGAGAATCTGCACTTCCATAAACTTCTGCAACTGCTCTCAATTCAGAATTAGAACCAAACACTAAATCAGCACGAGATCCAGTCCATTTCGGAGCTCCAGTCTTACGATCTGTTCCTAAATAAACTTCGCTATGATCGTCCATCGCTTTCCATTTAGTATTCATATCTAATAAATTCACAAAGAAATCATTTGTCAACTGACCTGGTTTATCTGTAAAAATACCATGTTTCGAACCATCAAAATTTGTGTTTAAAACACGCATTCCTCCTATTAAAACAGTTAATTCTGGTGCAGTTAAAGTTAATAATTGTGCTTTATCAATTAATAATTCTTCTGTAGAAACAGCTCTATTTTTATATTTTCTATAATTTCTAAACCCATCTGCTTTTGGCTCTAGATAAGCTACAGATTCTACATCTGTTTGCTCTTGTGACGCATCTTCTCTTCCAGGTATAAATGGAACTGTGATTGCAGAACCAGCATCTTTAGCTGCTTTTTCTATCGCTGTAGCTCCTCCTAAAACAATTAAATCTGCTAAAGAAACATGTTTACCTGTAGCATCAAATCTAGCTTTTACATCTTCTAAAACTGTTAAAACTTTATTTAATTGTACCGGATTGTTCACCTCCCAACTACGTTGTGGCTCCAAACGAATACGAGCTCCATTTGCTCCACCACGTTTATCAGAACCTCTGAAAGTTGAAGCAGAAGCCCAAGCTGTTGAAACTAATTCTGAAACTGATAAGCCTGTATTTAATAATTCTGCTTTTAAATCTGTAATATCAGATTCAGAAATTATAGCTGAATTACTTACTGGAATAGGATCTTGCCAAACAAATTCTTCTTGTGGTACATCTGCACCTAAATAACGGCTACGAGGTCCCATATCACGGTGTGTTAACTTGAACCACGCTTTTGCAAAAGCATCTGCAAATTGATCTGGATTCTCTAAAAATCGTTTACTTATTTTATAATATTCAGGATCTTCTCGTAAAGCAATATCAGAAGTTAACATTGTTGGTTTATGTTTTTTACTTGGATCATGTGCATCAGGAATTATTGACCCTGTATCTTTAGCTTGCCATTGATGAGCACCTGCTGGAGATTTTGTCAATTCCCAATCAAAACCTAATAGATAAGTTAAAAATAAATTCGACCATTCTGTTGGTTTACTTGTCCAAGTAACTTCTATACCCGATGTGATTGTATCTGCACCTTTACCAGTCCCGAAAGAGTTTTTCCATCCTAAACCTTGCATTTCAAGACCTGCAGATTCTGGATCTGGACCTACATTATCAGCAGGACCTGCTCCATGTGTTTTTCCGAATGTGTGTCCACCTGCAATTAAAGCAACTGTTTCTTCATCATTCATCGCCATACGAGCAAATGTATCACGAATATCTCTTGCAGAAGCTAACGGATCTGGATTACCATCTGGACCTTCTGGGTTAACATAAATTAATCCCATTTGTACAGCAGCCAAAGGATCTTCTAATTCACGATCACCAGAATAACGACTATTTTCGCCTCCACTTTCTTCTAACCATGTTTTTTCTGATCCCCAGTACACATCAATATTTGGCTCCCAAACATCTGCTCGTCCACCTGCAAACCCAAGTGTTTTGAATCCCATTGATTCTAATGCCACATTTCCTGTTAAGATAATTAAATCTGCCCAAGAAATCTTGTTACCATATTTTTGTTTTACTGGCCAAATCAAACGACGTGCTTTATCTAAAGACACATTATCTGGCCAAGAGTTTAGCGGAGCAAAACGTTGTTGACCTTCACCTGCACCACCACGACCATCTTGCACACGGTATGTACCTGCACTATGCCAAGCCATACGAATAAAAAATGGTCCATAATGACCAAAATCCGCAGGCCACCAATCTTGTGAATCTGTCATCAATGCTTTCAAATCATTTTTAACCGCTTCTAAATCTAAACTTTTAAAAGCTGTCGCATAATCAAAATCAGCATCCATCGGATTAGATTTATTATTTTGCTGACGTAAAATATCTACTTTTAGTTGATTAGGCCACCATTGTTCGTTGGTTGTTCCCATACCAGCTACAGGCTTATCCATAGATCCATTGTGAAATGGACATTTACTAATGTCGTTTGAATTGTTTTCCATATTGATTGTTTTATTGTCGTCTAAACTTTTTGTAAATATTATAAATATAACAAATCGTTTGCAGATTTTTGAATTGTATTGTTTTATTTCTCGATAATTTAAAACTATTATGTATAAGATATTATCTAAAATATTTATAATAGAATTAAAAAGGAAGTGTTCTTTAACCTCATCTAATATTTAGCTATAAATAGGGATTTTTTATACTAAATAATTTTCTGAATTTTGAAGTATAGATAATAACGAAATCAATCGAAAAACAATAACCGAATTACTAACCAACATTCTAAACTTACTAATTTTTCATGAATCGCTTATAGGACAACCACCTAAAGCGATTTTTTTCATTATTTACAGACCTATTGTTCATTTTGAATTAAAATTCGTCTGTTCGAGTGATTTTTAGAAATGAATAAAAATTGTATCGAGAATAGAATTTTAATACCAAAAAATCTCATATTTATTCTTCGGCGAGATGCTTAATGTTTTCAAAATTTTTCGGATACTTTGAATTAAAAAAATCAACAAATTCATCTAAAGAATTTACTTTCCCAATAAGAAGTGTTCCGTTTTCATTTGCTTCTAAAATATAATCTAATGTAGAATCTTCCCAGTTTTGAGGTGCAAGTTCACCTTCCAAAATCCATCCAAGATGCTTCATCCTTAATTCTTTATTTGGAATGTTTTTTTCAACAAGATTATACATACCATTATTTTTTGAATCCAAAAATTTCATAATGCTACCTTCTTCCCAATTTCCTTCAAAATATGTTCCCTCATTCATCGCAGAAGCCCATTTTTTATAAGCATCTTGTGAAAAAAGTACTTGCCATACTTTTTCGGGCGTAGCATTTATTTGTATTGTATACTCTAATGGTTTCATAATGATTTTATTTTAATCTAAAATACATATTATTACGTTATTATAAATCTATATTTTTATACAACATGGCAATAAAAATTTAATCCCTACTACAGAAACAAGGGTAAATATTCTATAAAAGAAGACAGGAAAGAATCAAAGAAGATTTTGTTCAATTTACCAATTGTCTTTTATTCACCATATATATTAATTTACAGAATCAATTAATAGAGAATCGAGACCATTCGTATTGTAAAAATTGCAACCATAAAATACTTTTTAATATTATTAAAATCTAATACTACTATGCTACAAAAACATAATTATTCTTTGTTTGATGTAAAACAGTAATCTATTGTAAAGAATTTTTGACACATAAGTCTCATTATACGACAGAGAGATTATTTTATGATAGTTTGTATATGATTTTTAGCTTATTAGTATCTTAGCCAAAATCACAGAAAATGTTCTTTTTAAATGAAAATTTTTCCAGTAATAGCGTCAATCGTATCACCCATAGAAATAGGTAAATTTATTTGCGATAAATATCAACTAAAAGATGTTTTTGATTGCAAATTATTTAGAACTGGAGTCAATCACACTTATTTTTTGTCTAATCAAAATTCTAAATATGTTAGATCAAGGAGCTGAAGGCTTTGAAGGCGAAATGTCTGCAAAGAAATACATATCCATTACCAAAACTTCTAAAGCTACTGCAACACGTGATTTACAAGATTTAGTAGATAAAAATGTTTTGACTACCGAAGGTGCAGGACGTTCTGTGAGATATGAGCTGGATATTTAATTTGACCTATTCAATAAATTCTTAATAGGTGGAAAATAATTTATCAAATTTAAAACATTAAATATCAGTAATTAAAACTCAATTTTAAAAATTCTATTGATATACTCGCTTAAAATGTACTTCATTGATGAGTAAAATTATTTGGGTATCAAAACAATGGTGAAAAATGATGATTTTAAAATGTAGCAAAATATAAATCATTAACAATCAGCATTATTAACTAAAAAAAGCACCTTTTAAAAGGTGCTTTTGTGGTCCCACTTGGAGTTCTGTTTGTTTTTGTCAGCTTTTAATGTATTTTTACACATTATATAACAGACAGTTAGTGTTTTATATGAATTTGTTTTAATTAATTTTAACCTATTTTAATTTCAAAAACACCCCCTTTCTGACCCCCTAATTAAAAGTTGTTATAATGAATTATCATTTTGAGCTAAGGAAAGATAAAATAAACAAAGATGGTCTGATTCCTATTAGATTAGTTGTTACGCATGGAAAAGCTAGAATTCGTAAGAATATTAATGCGAAAACCATTGACATTGACTGGAATAAAGATAACTATTCAATTAATAATCATAAAAAGAGTGCGTTTTATGAATTTTATAAAGCTTCAAATAAAGAAATCCAAACTGTAATAGAAAAAGTAGAATTTATTTTCAAGTTTTTTGAATACAATGAAATCGATTTTTCAGAACAAATATTTAATGAAAGATTTGATGAAGATAATACTAAAGTTTCTATCGACTTTTTTGAAGCATTTCAAGAGTTTATTGATGTTTCTAAACTAACTAAAGCTACTGGAACAATTAAAAAATATACTACTGTTCAGAATTTCCTAAATGATTTTAAAACTTTTACAAAATATCCATTACGCTTCGATTCTATAAATAAGAAATTTGAGGAAGTATTTATGCTTTACTGCTTTGAAGAGCGCAAAACGATAAATAATTATTACGGTAAATTAATTTCTATCATAAAAACGTTTATGCAATGGAGTTTTGATCGACAATATCATAATTCTATTGAATTTAAACGAATAAAACGTACTGAAGATGAAATAGAAGTTATTTACCTTTCAATGGATGAATTAATGGAGTTGTACAATCATAAATTTGAAAATAAATCTATGGAAAGAGCAAGAGATTTTTTCTGTTTTGGTTGTTTTACAGGCTTACGTCATTCGGATATTTACAATCTTGATAATGCAAATATTTATGACGATTATATTAATTTATCCTTGATAAAAACCAAAACTAACGATCATATTATTCCATTAAATGATTTTGCTAAAGCTATTTTAGAAAAATATAAAAACACAATTTATAATCCAATTCCTAAAATTTATTCGCAGAAATTAAATAAAAAAATTCAAGATTGTTGTGAAGAATTAGAATGGCTTGATGAAGTTAAGTTAGTGAGATACATTGGAACTGAAAGAGTTAATAAGACATTTCAAAAATATCAATTAATCACTTCTCATGTAGCACGAAAAACCTTTATTACAAATGGTTTAATCTTAGGAATGAATGAACGAGTTTTAAGAAATATAACTAATAGTAAAGATGAAAAATCTTTCAGACGCTATGTTAAAATTGAAGAAGTTCAAAAGCAGAAGGAAATGGATATTTGGAATACAGTTAAATACAAAACTAAATGAACAAACTAACAATAAACAGTCCCTTGAATCAGATTTTAGTTCATTTAAACAAAAATGGAGATATTGAAATTGAAAATCTTTTAGATTCGATAAATGAATACCTGAGTTATAATGAAATAATTACACTATTTGATTACATAGACTATCATTTTCCATTACTTAGAAATCAATTGATTGAAATTGAAAATCTAAATATTCAGTTTTTTGAAAAAAAATATTCTACAAACATCTTTGAATATTCTAAATTATTTGAAACAGGTTATTATATAGCTTATTTAATATCTATAAAAAAGGAAATTGAAACAATCTTAATAAACCCAATATTTTGTAACTTAAAACTTAAATATATTAAAGATTTAGATATTAAAATAATACAAAACACAGCTAAACTAGATTTAGAATTTGAAAATAAACAACAATTTCATTTAAAAGATTGTCTATTTTCATTTTTTATTTTCGATCATACAAAAGCCTTTAGATTATTAAAAAACAATATTCTAAATACTATAGAAGAATCGAATAATACGCACACTTTTATTAATTTAACATTCGAAATAAATAACTTCTTTAAAATATTAAATCTTGATTACATTCCATTAATCAATGTAAAATCAATTGATTCATTTGACACAAAAATTCAAGAAAATGAACTATTAAGTCTATTAAATGGAAGTTTAAATATTGAACGATCAATCCCTCTATCAAAATTTGATAAAAATGTTATTATAGAAAGTGTAAATTATTTAAATAAAAATAATCACAACTATTTAATCTATAAAGCTTTAATAATATTACTACGTGAATTTTATAATGAAGATTACAAATACATGATTAGAGTAATTTTGGATAATCTAACAAATATTAATCCTACAAAATATTCAAATGTTGAGTATAATAATTGTCGAAATACTTTTAATATTAGTTTATCAAAAAAAGAGAATTTATTCAAATTATATGCAGTATTATCATTTTTAAAAGATTCAGAGTATCTGGAAGGATTATCTAAACTACTTCCTAAATTATTGGCAAAATATCTAAATGTTAATTCAGCAAGCGAACAATCAATAAAAAATTACGTTTTTTTGAACAAAAACTCAAATCATATAATTGAAAATTATAAAAACCACCTTTGGAAATCAATTAATTAAAACACTGATTACTTGTCAATTAAGTAATAGGTGTAATATAGGTGTAACCTTTGTTTCTGAAATCATTCTAAGTTTGAATCAGTTAAAAACAATTAAAACTTTATATTATGAGTAATAGATTTGTAGACAAAGGAGTTGAAAATAATTCTGCTCTTGAAAGAAAAAATGAAGCAATAAAATTTATTGAGAAAACAAGCTTCCCTATAAAGGAAGATCGATTGAAACAGGCTGAAGTAGCTGAAATGTTTGATACAACCGTTCAAACTATTATTAACTGGAGAAAAGCAGGGAAATTACCATTCTATAAGATTGGACGACATATTATCTATTCAAGAAGTCAATTAATCAAAATAGCTTCACAAAATCAAGATTTAGTAAAAGCATAAAAAAAGAGTTTAATCCCACATTAAACTCTCATTTATAAAAACAACTTACGTTATGTTTTGCTATAATCCTATGGCAAATATAAGACATAACAATTAATCAAACAATTTATTATGAACTTAGATTCTGCCGAATTTATTCGAGTGGGCACGTCATATTTTGCTATAATTGAACGTCCTACAATCTCAAAAGATACCGAGAAAATCATGATTTCTTGGAACAAAGAAACCATTGTAAATGATCTTGGTAAAGATTATATATCCGCTATCAAAAAATATTACGGATTTTGCTGTATTCCTCAACATATCAATTATGAGCGTGAAATAGGAGATTTCTATAATATTTATCATCCATTAGATTATGATATCGAAATTGAGTCAGAAATTGATTTGCAAGAACTACAATCAAAGATTCCTTATACCCTTCAATATATCAAACATATATTCGGAGAACAATATTTATTGGGTTTAGATTATCTCAAAATATTATTAGAGAATCCAACACAAATTTTACCTGTACTTGTGTTGGTTTCCTCAGAACGTGAAACAGGAAAAAGTACATTTCTGAAATGGCTTCGCAAAATTTTCTCTTTCAATGCCACTTTTATCAATGCAGATTCGTTTGTAAACAACTTCAATTCGGATTTAAATGGTAAACTTTTAGTTTTGGTTGATGAAATTATTACAGATAATCAACAGGTAACAGAACGTATTAAATTCCTTAGTACAGCAGACCGAAACAAGATTGAAAGCAAAGGAAAAGATAAAGAAGAAGTCGAATCATTCTACAAATTCGTAATGACTTCCAACTTTGAAAAGAATTTCATCAAAATCGATAAGAAAGAAACTCGATTCTGGGTTAGAAAAATCCCTTCAATTACTAAAAACCCTGAGTTTGATAAGCATCTATACAAGGAAATCCCTTTCTTTTTAAACTATTTAATTCGAATTTCATATTCAACTCCGAAACAAACACGTATGTGGTTCACTCCAGAGCAAATACGAACAAAGGCATTAGCAAGATTAATGGATTATGAGAATGAAAATGCAAAACAAAAAGTATTTGAAATTTTGAATGAAATTCATGAAAATTTTAATGAGGATGAAATTTTGATTGCTCCGAAAGATATTCAATCTATTTCTAAAAGAATTCATGGACGAAACTCTATTGAAATAAATGACGCAAGAAACGTATTAAAAACTCTAAACTTAACCCCTTCTAATAATTCAAATAAATATGAAGGATATGAATTTTTACCACATGGTGAATTCGTAAAAATTGATCGTAAAGGAAGATACTATTCTATAATTTTCAGCGAAATACGTCATTTTTTTGATGACAGTGATGACAGCCTTATAACTATTTGAAATATAATAAAATACTGTCATCAAAACCGTCATCAAACTGTCATCAAAATTTAGTTTGATGACAGAAATAGGAAAATAAATTTTGAGTTTGATGATTGATGACAAAGTGATGACAGCTTATTTTATTGATAATAAATTAAATACAAGCTTCTGTCATCAATCATCAAAAATTTTGTAAAATCTTAACCACACAGAAAATGAATTGCAAAACAATAAACAAACAAATAAGAATGATTGATTATTTAGCTCAAAAAGATATTTATCCAATAAATAGTAAACAGAATATTTTTTGGTATTTAAGTCCATTTAGAAATGAAAAAACAGCTTCATTTAAAATTGATGTTTCTACCAATCGTTTTTATGATTTTGGAGAAGGTTTTGGAGGAACTTTAATTGATTTAATTTCTAAACTCGAAAATATTTCGGTTAAAGAAATCATTCAAAAATTCAACGAAAATTCTTTTTCTTTTCAAAAGCAAAATGATTTTCAATTTGAAAAAAATCAAACAAAAAATGAATATGAAATTTTGGAATTGAAAGAAATTTCATCGTTTCCTTTGCTTCAATATTTGGAAGAAAGAAAATTACCTTTGGAAATTGTAAAACGATATTGTAAAGAAATTCATTATAAATTGAATGATAAAAAATATTACGCAATAGCTTTTCCAAACAATCAAAATGGTTTTGAAATTCGAAACAAATATGTCAAAATGTGTTTGGTCAAAAAAGATATTTCTTTGATTAAAAACAATCAAAATCAATTAAAAATTTTTGAAAGTTGGAGCGATTTTATCAGTTACATTTTTCTATTTCCAACCAACGAATTTGAATACGATTATCTGATTTTAAATTCAATTGCTTTACTTCGAAAAAATATAGAATTGATAAATAAATATGAATCTATTCAGTCTTATTTTGATCACGATGACGCTGGAAAATCTGCAACAAATTTCTTAGAAACAGAATTAAAAACTAAAGTGAAAAATGATTCAAATTTTTATAAAAATTATAAGGATTTGAATGAATTCATAATTTTTGAAAAATAGCCAAAAATTATAGTTTTTAGTAAAATTAGGAAATAGCAAGAGGGAATCGCGGGTAACCGATTCTAATTGCATATTTCCATGTTTTTCAAATGATTATAAAACAAAAGTAGTATTAACATACCCTTTAAAATACTACTTTCAAATATAACATATTAAATATCAGTAGTATTAACAATATTAACAAAGTAGTAGAATGAAAAATAAGTTAGTTACTTTTAAATTAGATGAGTCAATAAGAGAGCAAGCAATTAAGATGAAAAGATTATATAATTATCCAACTTATGATGATCTTTTTCGAGATATTTTTAAATTTTTTATTGATAACGAAACATCACCAAGAGATGCAAATATTTCTTTGCACAAACAAATTTTTGAACTCAAAAGAACTATATCAAAAATTCATTGTGAGTTTATAAATAAACGTTTAAATCCTACACTTTTTGAAATAAAAACGCAGTATATAAACACAAATAAAACAATGATTGATATGATTAATCAAACTAATTCCAATACACATAAAGTAATTGAAATTGCAGAAAGTTTGAGTGTTATTCCTCAAAAAGAAATTCCACAAAAAAATATTAATTTAGATGATATCAAATCTAAGATTTTGGAATTAGATCAAACTAAGAAAAGTAAGTTTAATGGAGAAAAAAATGTTGTGGAAATTGATTTGGTTGAATATAATCGATTGATGGATCAACTCAAATTACAATTAAATAAGATTTAAAATCGTGTTAAAGAAAATTTGAATATTCAATTGATTTATTCAAAAAATAATCTAATTTATTTTCATATTCTTCTTTAGAAATATACTCATTTTCAAATTCGATATCATAAACATCTTGAAAATAAAAGTATAAAAACATTTTAATTCTATAGTCTTGTTTATTGTTATTAAGGAAGTTTTCGAAATCATTAAATGAATATTGTACTAATGAATCATAATTCAGAGAATTACGAATTAGTAAATATTCTGTAATCGTCATTAATTTAGGAGATTTCACAACCAAATAAATTATAGCAGTTTTAATTGAAGGATTTTCAATTATTAAAAAATCATTGATTTTATTAAGTAGATATTGATTATCAACTCCAATATCATTAGTTTTTTGATACAATTTTACTTCGTTTATAAAATCAGGATTGAGTTTAGTATAATTTTCTTTTTCTATAGATTTGTTGTAGTCTTCAAACAAAATAAGATTGAAAATAAGATTGATTACTTGCAATGGACTTTTTCCTCGTTCAGATAATTTTTGTAGATATTCCATAAATAAAAATGGCGTGAAACTAAATACAATCCGTTAAAGAGGTACTGCGAAGAACCCTACATCCAGAAAGACTTAGCCCACGCCACTATATGGCATGAGCGTAAGTCTATCGAAATTTTGGATGTATAGAAGATTCGCAGTTTTCTTTAACCAAATAACGATAGCTTACGCATACGTAATTACTATTTTAATGATGTAAAGATAGAAAATGATTACTAAATTTATCTCATTATTACGCTTACAAATATGAAAATTTAAATCCTTAATCATTTTAATAATGTTTATTATAATCAACAATTTGTATAATAATATTAATTTTGTGTAATATAATTTACATTTATGCTTGACTTTATTACAATTAAAGATGTTAAAAATAATATTGGAGAATGGTGTAAAAAAATGCGTAAATCCGAAAAATTAACGCAAGAAGAATTGGCAAATGAACTTGGACTTTCGCGTTACACAATTGTTAATCTTGAAAATGGAGAAAACCCAACACTTGAAACACTATTAAAAGTTCTACATTATTTTGACAAAATGAATTCTCTAAATCAATTAGTATCAAATAAAATTGAAGATTTAGACAATAGTAAATCAATGTATTAGTTTAATATAAGGAAGCTAAGTATTTTTGATTTTATATAAATAGCACTTAATAACTTAAATAATAAAATCAACATTTTGAAACTATCATATTTTAACGATAAAATAAAAGAATTCATAGATCAGAACAAAATCTATATTTTTTGTGTAATCATATTGATCGCATTTTTTGATTTAATATCTGCAAAATTTCAACAATACATAGTAGAAGAAATTTTAATTCATATTAATTCAACATATTTATTAGATTTAGTTTTTACTATTTTCATCTTTCTCTCAATTCTATATTATTTTATCCCAAAGGCTAAAAACAATTATTATATAAAAGAAAGTCAAATAATAAAAACTAGTTTTATCCTTATCCTTTTTATTATTATAAGATTTAAATATTCTACCAATTTATTAAGCATAAAATCATATTCAAATATCTACTATTTTGACATATTAATTTTTATTTGTCTAATTCCATTGCTGTTATTTACTTTAAATAAGCTTAAAAAAAGAAAGAAACGACAAAATGAAAAAATAGCATTTACTGAAGATGTTTCAATTAAAAGTGCAGAAAATGATTTATTAGTATTAAACAATATAATTGAAAATGTTAAAAGAAAAATTATCAATTTAGATAACGAAGAATCAATTGCATTTGGAATTACAGGTAAATGGGGGGAAGGTAAAACTTCTTTTATGAATCTTTTAAAAAAGAGTATATTAAATTATAAATCAAATAATTGTATAATTATAGATTTTAATCCTTGGTTAAATATTAGCTCTGAAAATATAGCTCAAGATTTTTTTAATACCATTGAAACAGATATAAATAAATATAGCTTTTCTATTTCAAAAGATATTAAAGAATATGGCGATTCAGTAATTAAACTTGATAAAACTGGCACATTAGAAAATATAATAAACATATTAAATATTAGAAATAAGAAAAATCAAACAGAAGAGTTCGAAAAAATAAATAATACATTAAAGGAAATAAATAAAAAAGTTATTGTATTTATTGATGATTTAGATAGATTACAGCCTTCTGAAATATTAAATATTCTAAAACTAATAAGAAACACTGCAAATTTTTATAATTTTTATTACATCGTCGCATACGATAAAGACTATATTCTTGAATCTTTAAATAACTTAAACATTCCTAACTCAAATAAATATATTGAGAAAATTTTTGTAGAGGAAATAAAATTGCTTCCTCTTACACCTGATGCTATAAAAGAGGTGTCAAAATATATTATGATAAACCATCATCCCGATAAAGAAGAAGATATAAATTCTATTTTTAATGGAGTAAATATTTATCATACAATTAATTTTAAAGATATTTTACATAATATTCGAGATATAAAACGATATACTAACGCTTTCAGTTTTAATTATTCTTCAATTAAAGATGATGTAGTTTTTAAAGATTATCTAATACTTCAATTGATTAAATTTAAGTATTACAATGTTTATCTTTTATTGTTTAAAGGTGGATATTTGATTCAAAGCAAGAGTTATCAATCTGTAAGTTATCATGAAAATTTTCTTACTCTAGCCCCTGCTAAAAGTGATTTTCACAATGATGTATCATTCAAAGAATCATTAATAAAAAATGTAATTGAAGAATTTAAAATTTATACCGATAAAGAGATTGAAAATCTTGGTAACTTATTAGATAATATTTTCCCTAGATATGGATATCACTACTCAGATTTATCTATTAATAAATCACAAAATCTCTCAAAATATTTTAGAGAAGAATTAAATGACTCAGATATAACTAAATCGGAATTTAATAATTTTATTAATTTATCATATCAAGAAATGGTATTAAGAATTAATCAATACATATCTGAAGGTAAACTTAACTCAGTGCTATATTATCTTTATAATACAAACTATCATAATTTAGATAGTAAAAAGATTTATGAAAATTTAATATCAATATGTTTTTACATTTATGAAATTTCTAGTGATTTTATCAATATTAATTATAAAACTTTATGGTATAATACAATCGGAAGAATAAAAGAATTTAGTGATATATACTATAATGGTAACTATACTGAACTAAAGTCTTTTGTGTTAGATATTCTAAATAAAGCTTCTTATGATTATTCTATCATACATTACTGTAAAATGGTAGATGAAAATATCTATGAAAATGAATTTTACAAAAAAGACGAATTTTATAATGTAGTTGTTAATTTCTTTGAAAATTTTAATAAAAATAATGAAACAATTAACTCAGATTTTTGGGGATTATTTTACAATTGTTATTTCAAAAAATGGAAAACTATAGATAATAGACATTTTGAAGAAAAATTTATTCATCCAAAAGCGATTGTAATATTTCAAGAATTTATGAAAAAAGATCTTGATAGTATTTTAGTAGGTTTTGTGAATACACAAAGTTTTTATTACGATGAAAAAAATGATAACAAAATTGGCATTTCTAAAGAAATACCTAAAATTTTTGGTAGTTATAATGAATTAAAAAAAATATTACAATCTAAATCTTTTTATAAACAATTAAAAAATCCGTCATTTTTTAGAGTCGATTTTATTGATTTCATGAACAAATTAGGTGATTTAGATAATAATAAGGATTTAATGATTGAAGATAATAAAATCAACATCAATTTTCCTCCTTTAATTGAAAAACTAGAAAAATCAAAGTATCGAAAAAACTTTTAACAATATAACCAAATCAACACTACTTTAACGCATTTTAATTCTTTTTAATTTAATCTAAAATATTGTAATTTTAGAATCATATTAAAACTTAAAATGACAACCCAACAATACTTAGAAAATTTAAACCGACTTTATCAAACAGGTAATGCACGAGAACACTCATACAGAGGTGATTTACAAACATTATTAGCCTCTATTCTACCTTCAGATATTTTAGTAACTAATGAACCTGCTCGTGTAGCTTGTGGCGCACCAGATTATGTTTTAACCAAAGGTAAAGCAAATATTCCTGTAGGATATATTGAAGCAAAAGATATTGGTGTAAAATTAGACAGCAAAACACTGAAAGAGCAATTCGATAGATACCGTAATGGTTTATCCAACTTAATCATTACGGATTATATGCTTTTTGACTTTTATCGTGATGGAGAAAAAACAACAAGTATTGAAATTGCGGAATTAGTAGATGGTAAAATAATTGCTAAACCCGAAAACTTCGAAACATTTACAAGTTTAATTAAAAACTTTGCTGAAACAGTTTCACAAACTATAAAAAGTCCACAACGTCTTGCTGAATTATTAGCAGGTAAGGCACGTTTAATGGCTGATGTTATCGAAAAATCTTTAAATGATGATGATAAACATGAGAGAGCTTCTGATTTAAAATATCAGATGAATACTTTCAAACGAATGTTAATCCACGATATTAATAATAAATCTTTTGCGGACATCTATGCACAAACAATTGCTTATGGGATGTTTGCTGCTCGTTATAACGATCCAACATTAGAAACATTTTCTCGTTTAGAAGCTGCTGAACTAATCCCAAAATCTAATCCCTTTCTACGTAAGTTATTCCAAGATATTGCAGGTTTTGATTTAGATGATCGTTTAGTTTGGATTGTTGACGAATTAGTCTCTATTTTCCTAGCAACTGATGTAGCCAAGATTATGCAGAATTTTGGAAAATCTACCAAGATGGAAGATCCTATAATTCACTTTTACGAAACATTTTTGTCTGAATATGATAGTAAATTACGTAAAGCTAGAGGAGTTTGGTACACGCCACAACCTGTGGTAAATTTTATAGTACGAGCAGTAGATGATATTTTGAAAGATGAATTTGGTTTACCTCGTGGATTAGCCGATACGTCTAAAACAAGAATCAAAGTTGATTCACAAAATCCTGATAAGCGTTCATCTACTGGATATAAACAAGAAGAAAGAGAAATACATCGCGTTCAAATTTTAGATCCTGCAACTGGTACAGGTACTTTCTTAGCCGAAACCGTAAAACATATTCATTCAAAATTTAAAGGGATGGAAGGTTTGTGGCCAAAATATGTTAAAGAAGACTTGATCCCTCGTTTGAATGGATTTGAGTTATTAATGGCTTCTTATGCAATGGCACATCTCAAAATGGATATGTTGTTGCAAGAAACAGGGTATAAAAGCACAGACGACCAACGTTTTCGTATATTCTTAACCAATTCATTAGAAGATGCACATAAAGAAACGGGTACATTATTTAGTTCTTGGCTTTCGGACGAAAGTGCACAAGCCAATGTTATTAAGAAAGATACGCCTATAATGGTGGTTATTGGTAATCCCCCATATAATAGAAATTCAAATAATAATAATGATTTTACTAAAAGTTTAATCTCTATTTACAAGGAAAATTTAAACGAAAGAAATACTGTTTCATTGGATAATGATTATGTTAAATTCATTGCTTTATCCGAGAAATTAATCAAAAAAAATAAAAGTGGAATTTTAGCATTCATATGTCCAAATGCATTTGTTAATGGTGTTACTTTTAAGAATATGAGAAATTCTTTAATAAAGACATTTGATTCAATATATATACTTGATTTACATGGTGATTCAACTAAAAAAGAATATGATGAAAATGGGAAGATTGATAAAAATGTTTTTGATATATTAACTGGAGTATCAATAAATATATTTGTTTCAAATGGTAAAAAGGATTCAAATAAATTAAGAATTTTTGATTTATTAGGATCAAGAAAATTTAAATATGATTTTTTATACTCTGAAAATATAAATTCAATAAATTGGAAATTATTAGAGGCTGAAAGAGACAAGCATTGGAGTCTCGTTGATTCAAATTTAGAGTATAGATTTAATAATTACATTTCAGTAAAAGATTTATTTTTAGAATCATCTCCTTGTATTAGAACACATAATGATAAAGAATTAGTTAATTTTAAAAAATTTGACACTAAAGATAACCAAGTCTATTTATTTAAAGCTTTCGATTTTAGATTTGTTGATTTTAATTTAAAAAAAATTGGTAGATCTAGAATTAAGACTATGAAACATTTTATAGGTTTTAATAATATTGGATTAATATTTCAAAGAGGTTCTTCGAATAATGATATAAATACACCATTTATAACTAAAGAACTAAGTGATCAAGGTGCTGTTCGTCCAGGTACAACTTCAACATCAAACGTTGCACCTCTATATCAATATAAAAATTTGAATCAAACGAGTATAGTAGATACTACAGAAAGAACTCCAAATCTTAATATGGAGATCGTAAATGAAATAGGAGAAAAATTAGGATTACACTTTTCACCCGAAAAACCTGATTACACAAATCAAACAGAAGAAACGAATCAATTTTATCCAATAGATATTTTAGATTATATCTATGCGGTTTTACATTCTCCAAAATATCGAGAAACGTATAAAGAGTTCCTTAAAATCGATTTTCCTCGTGTACCTTACCCAACAGACCAAAAACAATTTTGGGAGCTTGTAGCGTTAGGAAAACAGATTAGAGAAATACATTTATTAGAATCTCCTAAAGTTGATGATTTTATTTCTTCATATCCTATAGATGGATCTAACATTGTTGGCAAACCAAAATATGCAGATGGTAAAGTATATATTAACGATACACAATACTTTGATAATGTACCCGAAGTCGCTTGGAATTTCTACATCGGAGGTTATCAACCTGCTCAAAAATGGTTAAAAGACCGTAAAGAAATTGAATTAGGTTTCGAGGATATTATGCACTACAATAAAATAATTGTAGCGCTTACGGAAACAGACCGATTAATGAAAGAAATTGATAACACGTTTGAAATTTAAAAATGAAAATAAAATTTTTACAAGCAGGAAATGGGGATTCTTTTTTAATTTCTTTTAACGATGGCAAACAAAATCGTAATATATTAATAGATGGGGGTACTTCTGAAACGTATTATTCTCAAAATGCAAATACACAAGGTGATCTAAAAACTGAGTTAGATTATCTTAAAGACAGTGGTGAAACGATAGATCTTCTAATCTTAACTCATATAGACAATGATCATATATGTGGTTTACTAAAGTGGTTTGAATTAGATGATAAAGCCTATGAAATGGTTAAAAACGTTTGGTTTAATTCTGGGAAATTAATTGCAACTTATCTCAATGAACCAGAAATTGAAGATTTACGAGTGGGATTAAAAATCTTTTCAGATACCAAAACGGGAGTTCACGAAGCAATAGATTTTGAGGATTATTTAATTGACAAAGATATTTGGAATAAAAAGATTATAATTCAGGGGCAAAAAATTGAGGAATGTGGTATAAAAATTCAAATCTTATCTCCTAGTGAAGAACAATTAATTAGACTTCTAAAAGAATATAAAGATAAAACTGGTGATTCCGCATATACTGCTGGTAAAGGAAAAGACTGGCATAAAAACATCAAAGATTTTATTGAAGAAGAAAATAAATCTGACTTCAAATTTAGCCAGGATCGTAGTGTGAAAAACGGGAGCTCTATTTCATTTATAATGACTTTTAAAGATAAACACTTTTTATTTTTGGGCGATTCACATCCCAAAGGTGTAATAAAACAATTAAAAGCACTTGGATATAACAAAGATAATCCTTTAGAAGTAAATTTAATGAAGGTCTCTCACCATGGTAGTAAGGCAAATACTAACAAAGAACTGTTAAAAATTGTAAAAACAGAAAATTACTTTATCAGTACCGATAGTTCTGGGCATAATCATCCCAATAAAAGAACTTTAGCTAGAATAATAAATGCTAATCCTAAAGCAATTTTTCACTTTAATTATGAGCATGTTCGAAATGATATATTTAATCCACAAGATCGACAAGATTTTTATATAAAAGCCCGAATAACCAAAGAACTAGATTTTTAAATTATGACATTAGATGAATTAAAGCTGTATACTGTTCGGGTAATGGATGGAAGTGGTTGTTTATTTCAACCTATCATAGCTGAAAATAGTTATATGTATATCTTGACTGCTAAGCATCTGTTTGAAGGTGTAAAACAGGATAAAGATGGTAATGATATAAAGTTTGTAACTCAAGACGGAACAGAAATATCAATTATGAGGCAAGTTAATGTTGATGGTCATTGGCAAGAGCAAATAATTCCCTTTGTTCTAACAAAAGGTCAAACTTATTTTCCTCATAAAGAAGCTGATGCTGCAATTTTAAAAATTGATTCTTTACAAGGGTTCGACAAAATAATATCAATCGAAATTCCTAATAAAATTGACACTTATTCATTGTATGGATTTCCTAATCAAATGCGGGGTAATGCAATTGGAAACAAGGATACCGACTACAAGATTAGAGATTTAGGATTACCAGCTACAGGCCTAAAAAATGCACAGCTAATAAATGATACTCTTAACAAGCTTCAAATTGAGGGGATGTCAGGTGGGGGCATACTTTCAATCCAAGGCGAAAATATTTATATTATTGGAATACAAAGCGAAATGAAACATGCGAACTGGGCTAATGGTAAAATATGTTTTGTTCCTATGAAATATTTTTCTGAGATAATCAATTATGAGGAAAACAATGGATTGCTAACTCCACTACATCCCACTTACTTAGGTAAATTTGATTTTCTTCAAGATATTGCTTTCACACTGGAAGTAGACTTTATTGACGAAAATAAAATAGAAGATACTAGAACATACTTAAGAAATAAAGCTTTTGAAGTAATAAATTCAGGGTTAACTCCTATAAGTATAAAAAAACTATTCAATTATAAATTATTGATTGATGAGGATGAATTCAGTTGCTTGGATACAATAAATATTTGGATAGGATGGCTTGAGTTTTTAACCATTTTCAATATAGTAAAAGATGAGAATCTTGATGAAAAACTATTGCTTGAAATATTTGATTGCGTTAGATTAAAATATACTCACGTAGAGGATTGTACAACGCTATTTAAAGATAAACTTTCAAAGTCAGACTATACAGGCTTGAAAAAAGGTAATACAGTAGTGATAAACTCTAAAAACGCACCAAAAAAACCATTTAAGTTTGCTAACGGAATACCACGTAATATTACTAAAGTTCAAGATGTTAGAGGTTTTAGAACGGACTTTGGCATTGATCCTTTTCAGTCATTTAATTTTGTTCATCTAGATTACTATAAAACAGAATGCATTATTAATAAACTAGAGGAATATGAACATCTAGATGAAGCACAACTATTAACTAAACTAAAGCAAGAATACCATGAACTATTTAACTGAAGAATTACGATCTGATATAAAAGATGAGTTTCCTGATATCATATTCGAATATAGTGAGATAAATTTTGGTGGCATTATTCCAACTTTTTTTATAAATATTAAAGATGAAGAAAATCTAACAAATAAATGGAAAGCTATTACTGAATTTATCGCTGTACATTTTCAATCGTCGCTCAGAAATGAATTTAGTGTATGGAATATTTATCTATTTTTTATTCTAGAACAAGAAATAAAAGATGATCTAAAATATATCATTGAAAACGACACATTCTCAAGTAGAAAAATTATTATATATCCTAACCAAGATGTTGAAATAATTATTCAAGAACATATAAAGAATGATGATATAAAAATACAGTCTATTATGGATTTTGTAGAAAATCAATTCCAACCAAATCTAAATATTTGGAAAATATTAAATGAAATTCCTTATAAAAAGAAAATTACAGAAGATATCAAGAATGGACTTGACGAAATTATTCAAGAATTAAAAAAGGTAGAGAGCGATGAAGTTTAAAAAAATTGAAATTTCTGGTTTTAGAATATATGACGATCCTAAAGACGCAACATTTGACTTAACAACAGTGTCAGATAAACCAGCAGGTTTTATTTCATTGTACGCACCTAATGGATTTGGTAAAACATCGTTCTATGACGCAGTCGAATATGGTATAACAGGTTCTATAAATAGATTTTTTGTAGGTAATAGAGAACTTGATAAATTGGCGGATTGTCAAACTCAACAAAACGAATTATCTTTTATAAGAAATATTAATTCACCTGAGGAAAGAGAAACATATGTAAATATTACAACAGATTCTGCTAATAATCTCCCTATTATTAAAAAATTTAAAAAGCATGGTAATCAAATTCACGATTTAAATTTAAAGAATAAACCTATTACTCACGAATTTCACAAAGTAATTTTATCCCAAGAATGGATAACTGCATTTCTTACTGAACAAGACGGGGAATATCGTTATGAGAAGTTTATGGATAGACCTGAATTATCAATAATTAGCGAATATTATAATAAACTTAAACAAACCTATTCTGTTCAAAATACTAAAAAGAATAAACTTAAAGAGGATATAGCAGACTTTGAAAAGCGTTGTCAAAATATAGATTCTGAAAATTTACTTAAAACTGTCAATAATCAAATTCAATTATTAATAGAAATTTTTAAAGAAAAGTCTTTAACATTTTTGTCACTTGAAAGTACACAAGAAGACATAAAGAGACTCAAAGATATTATCGCAAATAGAACTATTTCCAGTAATCAAGAATCTAAATTGATTAAATTATTAGAATATATAGATATCTTAAAATCAGGCAATGATTCGATTATTGGAATTAAAGCCTACTTCTCTATTAAAGATATTAATCAAACAAATCACAAGAGGTTATTCGAAATACAAACTCTGATAGAGAAGTTTGAAAGTTTTGAAAAAATAGGAATAGAAATAGATAATATAAAGAAATTACAACAAAATTATATAGATGATAAAAATCTAGTAACAAAGGTGATTTCAGATTTTCTGGAATATGAACGGATATTAAATGAAATACAGGGGAAAATTAGATTAATATCGCAAACCGATGATAGTATTGAGGATATTAATAAGCAATTGGGTGTGCTAAATCGTACTGAAATAGAATTACGAAGCCAACTTGAAACGGTATTAAGACAATTGGAAGAATTGGCAACTAAAAAAACTAAGATTCCTGAAATAAAATTAGAATCTGAACTTCTAAATAATTTAATTGAAAAAACAGATAAGGAACTAAACGATAAAAAGGTACAGGTAGATAAGAAAGAAAAAGAACAGCGTGAATTAGATAGTTCTATTACGAATTTAGAACAAATAATCAAGCAAATAACAGATGGTCAATATCCTCAATTTTATAAAGACGAAAATCGAGAGATAAGTGAATTAGTGCATACATTAAAAGAAAGTGAGCAATTACTTTATAATGAAAATACAGCATTAAAATCTCTTAACACAACTATTAAACAACAAGAAACATTAAATCAAACAATATCAGATTTTATAAAAACAGGTCTATCTATAGTTGATGAACGTCAAGCGTCCTCTTGTCCTTTATGTGAACAGGTATATGGCTCGTACATTACATTAGTTGAAAAAATCACTAATAATAAGGCATTAGATGAAACATTGAAAACACTTCTTACTCAAAAAAGTAAGAGTGAATATCGCATTTTTGATTTAGCTACAAATATAAAAGAAACTAGGGAACAGCTTCTTGATATTTATACACAGCAATTAGATGGACTATCTATTAAAAATCAGGAAGAAAGACAGTCTTTGGAAAGTCTAAAACTGAATATTAAAGGTATTGAGGTTGAACTGAATATCTTAAAAGAGAAGAACAAAATTCAAAAACTTGACTTGAAAGGATTGTCGATTGAAGATTTTGAAAAACAAATTGATGCAAACATAATAGAAGCTAATAAATTAAGAGATATTATTAATCCTAAACTCTCTGTTAATAAAGAAGCCAGTGATAGGTTCAAGGAGCAGTTATTTTTCTTGAAAAACCAGATAGATTTACTTAAAGAAGAAAATAAAAGTCTAATTAATAATGACAAATATCTTTTTGTAAAACGATGGTTTAATGAATATTTTCCAGACAAAGAAATTAATAAAAATTTGATTTTCCAAAAAGATTCCTCACTTATACAAAATATAAGTCAATTGGCTATTGAACTTAAAGAAGCTAATGAAAAAAATGCTTCTCTTAATCAACAGCTAACATCGTTTAAAAAAGAGAATTTGTTGCAAGAGAAATTAGATTTGGCCAAATTAATTCATGAAAATGATACCAAATTAACTACTTACGATTACTTCCTAAAAGACAATTTGGATATTGATTCGTCCCATATGAACGAGACGATCCTATTAAATATAATTGAAGATAAGCAGACAAAATACAAGAGTGATTTGGAACATACACGATCTATAAAATTAGAATACCAAAAACTGGAGAAATATAGTGAGAATGTTTGGCCGTTTCTCCAATCAGAAAATGCTAAATTGAAACTGGCTAATGCTATAAAAGATCTTGACTTTTTAGAAAAGAAAGTAGAACGTGTTATAAAAAAAGAACTCGACAATGCCAGAACTTATCTTGAAAATCGAATCAAAAATTTCTTCCACGAAGAATTGATCAATAAACTATATAAAAAAATAGATCCACATCCCGAATTTAAGTCAGTAAAATTTAAGGCCAACTTTGATTATGATCATCCAAGATTGGATGTTTTTGTTGAGAATACTAAAAATGAAAATGTCCTAATACCAAATCTATATTTTAGCACTGCTCAAATTAATATATTAAGTTTAAGCATATTTTTAGCAAGTGCTTTAAATTCAATAGAATATAATTGTGTTTTCATTGATGATCCTATACAGTCCATGGATAGTGTAAATGTTTTATCTACTGTTGATTTATTTAGAAGCCTAGTTGTTAATGAGGGTAAACAAATTATTCTATCAACTCATGATGAGAATTTTCATAATCTGTTGATGAAAAAAATGCCACCAAATTTGTTTGATTCAAAGTTTTTAGAATTAGAAGCTTTTGGAAAAGTCAAATATTAACCCCCAAACCAACCCCCTTTTAAAAATAATCCCGATAAACAGTGCGTTTATCGGGATTTTAAGTGGTCCCACTTGGGCTCGAACCAAGGACTTGCTGATTATGAGTCAGCTACTCTAACCAGCTGAGTTATAGGACCAAAATTTATAGCTTTAAATTACTCCTCAGTGCTGAGGTTTACTGCTTAATTCGAGTGCAATATTAATGCTTATTTTTTAAATAACAAAATTATTTTACATCTTCGCATAGCTCTACTAGCACTCCATTGGTCGTTTTGGGGTGTAAAAACACAACACGCTTGTTATCTGCTCCTAATTTTGGTGTTTCATTTATAAAAATAAATCCCTCATTTTTAAGACGTTCAATTTCGAATTCCATATTTTCTACACCAAAAGCAATGTGATGAATTCCTTCACGATTTTTTTCTAAATATTTTTCAATTGCGCTATCTTTTTTTTCAGAACCGACCAATTCTATCTTAGATTCTCCAACTTCAAAGAAAGAAGTTCGCACTCCTTCCGACTCTACTTGCTCCTCTTTATAAGGTTTAGCTCCTAATAATTTTTCAAATAAATCATTTGAAATTCCTAAATCTTTTACCGCAATACCTATATGTTCTATTTTCATTGTATGTCTTTTTGTAAAGATAGAGTTTTCTAAAATTTTTATTTAAAATTTCGAGAGTTTGTTGTAATATTGAACTATGAGTTTTTATGATGATGGAAATCTATATCTCCGAAAAGGTCAGTATAGAAAAGCAATCGATTATTTTACATTATCGATTAAACGACAAATTGAGGTGGCTAATTCGTATTTCGGACGCGGATTAAGTCAATATTATATGAAGCAAAATACTGATGCAATCAAAGATTTTGATAAAGCGATAGATTTGGATCCAAAAAATCCTAATTTCTATTTCTATAGAGGTATGGCAAATTTTAATCAATATAATCCGACAAAAGCAGCAGAAAATTTTGATAAAGTGATCGAAATTGATCCACAAAGTTTTGTTGCTTATCATCAAAAAGGATATGTGTTGATGAATTTGAACAAGTTTGATGATGCAATTGCAAATTTCAACAAAGCATTAGAAATTAATCCAGATTACGAATCATGTTACCATAATCGTGCATTTTGTTACGATCAACTACAAGAATTTGACAAAGCAATTAGCGATTACACAAAAGTGATTGAGATGAAACCACATTTCTTATCATATTACAATAGAGGTAATACATATTTTGTTGTTGGAGATTTAGAAAAAGCTTTAGAAGATTTTAATCAATCAATTAATCTTAATCCAGAACATTTCTTGTCGTATTACAACAGAGGTGCAATTCTAGAAAAATTAGAGAAACAGACAGAAGCAATCGAGGAATATAAAAAGGCTTTACATCTAAATCCTGAGTTTTATTTAGCATCGGAAAGACTTTCTTATTTAGAAAATCTGAATTAAAAATAAGTAAATTATTTTCATCAATTATATTAACTGACATATTGGCAAATAAATGTTTGGGTATAGAATTTGTTTATATAAAGACATCAAATTTAGACTATGAAAGTTAAAAATATATCAAAAGTAAGCGGGCCAATGCCTATTAGCGATCCATATATTATGGGAGTTCATCATTACGATAAATTTCCGAAAGGAAATGGAGAAATGGGACCAAATGAATCGTTAAGTGGAAGAAAAAAAGGTAACGATTTTAATCCTGAAAATGATTGGAGAATGTATCACGGAGAAAAAATTCCGGGTTTTCCACATCATCCACACAGAGGTTTTGAAATTATTTCTATCGTGCCAGAAGGTTTTGCAGATCATTTTGACTCTAAAGGATCAAAAGGTAGATACGGACAAGGCGATGTGCAGTTGATGAGCGCAGGATCTGGTGTTTTACATTCAGAAATGTTTCCTTTGGTAAATGATGACAAAGAAAATCCTTTACGTTTATTTCAGATTTGGTTAAATCTTCCTGGAAAAAATAAATTAACCGATCCAGATTATAAAATGATTTGGAAAGAGAATTTACCTGAAGGTAATTTTGAAGATAAAAATGGTGCAAATGTTAATGTAAAAGTTGTTTTAGGAGAATATCAAGGTGTAAAATCTGTAGATCCTCTTAAAAATTCTTGGGCTGCAGATCCTAACAATCACGTAGGTATTGCAATGATTACCTTAGACCCTAACACTACATTTACTTTGCCTAATGTATCTTCTACAATGAAGCGTTATGTTTTGTTTTATGACGGAAAATCTACTATTGATATAGATTCTTACAAATTACAACAAGATCAATTAGCAGATTTGATGGGAGATCAAGAAATAGAAATTATAAATGGTGATTCTCCAGCTAAAATTTTGATTTTAGAAGGAGAGCCTATAAACGAGCCTGTAGCTGCTTATGGACCTTTTGTTATGAATACGCAACAAGAGTTACAAGAAGCCTTTAATGAATACCGAAAAACAGAGTTTGGAGGTTGGCCATGGGGCGACAAAGAGTCAGATTTAGTAAATCCGAAAGATGCAGGACGTTTTGCAAGTTACGATTTTGATAAAGTAATTGATAAACCAGCCGTTTAGAAAATAGTAAAACTCAACTACAAAGTTGAGTTTTTTTATAAATTTATTTAACTTAAATCAATACAAATCAAGTTTTAAATAACTTACTTTACAAAAAAGACAACATTATGCAAATAGAAATAGCTGTTTTCGGGAAAAATAAAGAAATCATTGATACGCTAGAACGTATTATCAATAATAATGAAGAATGGAAAGCTTTTCCTGCGATTCAACAAGAAGATTTGAAAGTAATTTTACAAAATAATCCAATCAAAATCTTATTATACAGCAGTGGAATTGGAACTTCTGAAGTTGAAGAAACAGAAAAGTGGGTTGATGATAATTACACAAATATTATACAAATTCATCATTTTGGTGGAGGAAGTGGTTTGTTAAAATGTGAAATAAATAGTGCCTTAGAAGGCATTAAACCTATAAATAAACCGTTGCATAATGCAATTAGTTAAAAAATAGTTTAAAATCCTTTATTGAATTAAATTCTTAAAGGATTTTTTATTTATCAAACTGATTTTATAATCCAATAATCGCGAGAAATTCCCACATCGTTGCGCGAAATTTCTATTTCATCGCAAAAATCAAGAAATAATTCGTCATACGTTTTATCAATTTTTGGTGTAGAACCAATAATTTTAGTCAAAATATCATTGGTTGTATTTTCAGATAATTTACCCATAAAATTTTCGATAGAATTTTCCTTAAATCCTGCAAAACTACTTGGCACAAAAACCAAAACCTCATCAGCGTCAATCACTAAAAATGTTTTTGATTCTTTAATTAATTGAATAGTTTTCTCCTGTTCTTGCGGAGTTCCCATTTCCAAATACTCCAAAAATAATTCTACATTATCAAAAATATCTTCCTTATTATTTACCAATTCCATCGTATATATATTTTTGCAAAAATAGAAAAATTAATCCTCTTTTAACAACGCTTCAACCGTTAAATATTCAGTATAATTTTGCACAAAATCATGTTCAAAATCAATATCTTCTAATCGCATTTTAACTGTTTTTTTATCCACATCTATAAAATCTAAAACGGTTTGAACATTATAAACTTCAAGGCTCTCAAATTTCGGATAAAGTGTTATTTGCTTTAGAGTTAAAGCCAAAATAAAACAATTTATCCCATTAAAATTAACACCAATATCAGCAAAATTTTTATAAAACGAAATCAAATTTGTTTTGAGTTGAAGATTGTAATTAAAACTCTTCAATTTAAAGTTTTTCAACACCAATCGATTCGAAGTATTAAGGACAATTTCTTCTGTAATTTGCAGATTTTTACTCAACATTTCTAACACAAATTTATCTTCTTCTAATTGATACAAAAGGTTAAGATAACGCTTCGCTTCATCAAAATTAAATAACTCCAAATTAACCAAAGCCGAAAGAAATAAAAAACGTTTGTTTGCCGGAAATACAATTTCTAACTCTTGCAAATACTTCGATGCTTCCTCAAATTTCAGCTTTTGTATATAATATTCCGCAATATAAAAATTGGCTGCAAACAGATAATCATCTTCCTTTTTCGCCTCTAATAAATACAGAATAGATTCTTCATTAAAATTCAGATTTCGTTGCACAACACCTTTCAGAAATAACGCTTTTTTATCGCGTGGAAACTCTTGTAGCACTTGATTTAGTAAATCTTGCGCTTTAATTAATTGTTGAATTGGATTATGAATAAACGTAAAATTTTTCCAGACTGGATATTGATTTTCGTCTACTTGATCATCTAAAATCAGAAAAAATATGTCATTAAATAATCGATTATAATCCACAATATTGGTTTTAGTAGGATAAAATTAAGATTTTTTGAGGAGTTTTGTTTCATCAAACAAAAAAATCATCAATTTCTTGATGATTTTTCCTATTTTAAAATTGTTGTCTTTTTATTTTTCCACTTTCTGTTCGTGGAAATTCAGCTAGAAAAATGATTTCTTTTGGAACTTGATAGTTGGTTAAATTAGCTTTTGATAAATCAATTTCTTGTACCGAACCTTCAATCACTAAAATTAATTTTTGTCCCAAAACTTCATCTTTTTTTGATGTAATATAAAATTCTGAATAAATAAATGGCTTTATTTTGTCTTCTATTTGTTCTGGAAAAAGTTTTATTCCTCCCGAATTTATAACATTATCTGCGCGTCCAATCCAATTAAAAGTATGTTCATCAATAATTTCTACAATATCATTTGTCACAACTTGTAAACCGTCGTAAGGCGTATCAATCACCAAACATCCACGATTATCTTGCGAAATCTTTACTTCATCAAAAGCTTCAAAAGCATTTTTTATATTCGGAAATTTATGATTTGCAACTTGTTTGAAAGCTATATGTGTAATCGTTTCTGTCATTGCATACGTTTCGTAAACTTCATTATCAAACGAAAAAAGCTCTTGTTTTACTTTATCTGAAAGCGGCGCTCCTCCAATAATTAATTTCTTACATTTTAACACAAAATCTATCGAATTTTCGACTTGCATTGGTGTTAAAGCAACAAAATCTATTGCATCTAACTTTTGATTAATCCCATTATTGATTTCATCTAACAAAATATGAGAAGTTGGTTGAATACAAATTAATTTCAAACCGATTTCTATTGCACGAATTAACATCAACTTACCTGCAATGTACGTAACTGGCATTGCTAAAAGTGCAGAATTACCACGTTGTAAATGCAAATATTTTCCTGTCATATTTCCACTTTTTCGCATATTTTTTTTGGTCAAAATAATCTCTTTCGGCGTTCCTGTAGAACCCGAAGTATGCACAATCATAACATCAGAATCAGAAAACCAATCAACCAAAAAGTCTTTTACAGATTGTTCAAAATCATTCTGTGGAATAATGGTTTGAATATCAAAATTATCTTGAGAAAAATCTAAATACAACATCCTATTTATGATAACTTACCCCTGCGTTAATTTCTACATCTAAAATATTATTCGCTGGTGGAATTGGGCAATTATAATGCTTGCTATACGCACAATATGGATTATAAACTTGATTAAAATCTAAGATAATTTCGTCTTTCAAATCCTTTATACTCAAATCCAAATAACGACCACCACCATAAGAAGTTACGCCATTTGTTTCGTCCATAAAAGGCAAAAACAAACTATCTTCGTACTTCTCCATAATTGGTGAAGATTGATAAACCGTCAACGTTTGTTGTTGATTATCTATCATAAAAGTTACTGTTCCGTATTCTTTGTAATTTTTTATCTTTTTCGCCGAAGTCGGAAACGGAATTATTTTACCATTTTCTATTGGTGTAAATTTTGCTTTAACCATATATTTTGTATCAATAGGAAAAAACGTAATTCCTTTAAAATTTGTACGTTCTTCATCAACCAAAGGCGTTGTTTTTGGATTTGTATATTCTGCTGCCAATTTTGTTTGATAAAGTTGAATATCTTCGATTTTTATCAATTGTTTTGTAGAATTACAACTTACCAAAATCACACAAATGGTAAGTGCTAAAAATAATTTATTTCTCATGGTTTATTTCTGTATAAAAACTCTCCTTTTAACGCTAATCTACTGGGAAAATTGTTGGTAAATAATCCGCCAGTTCCCAAACCTTGAGGCATTTCTGGATAAAGAATTGCTGTCCATTGCGCAATAGCATTTAAGCCAACATTACTTTCTAATGCAGATGTAATCCAAAACGGAATTTCGTACGCATCAGCAGCATTTATCCATTCTAAAGAACCTCTAACTCCACCAACCAAACTTGGTTTTAGAATAATATATTGCGGTTTTATTTTCTCTAAAAGTGTTAATTTATCTTCTTGAAAAACAATTCCGATTAATTCTTCGTCTAATACTATTGGCGTTGGCGTTGTTGCACACAATTCTGCCATTTGCTCTATATTTCCTGCTTTGATAGGTTGTTCGATAGAATGAATTTTTAATTCTGCTAATTGTTCTAAAACAACTTTCGCCTCTTCAAAAGTAAATCCACCATTTGCATCAACACGTAATTCTAATTCTTCAGCAGAAAAATCTTGGCGCAATTGCTGAATAATTTTAAATTCATTTTCCCAATCAACACCAATTTTAAGCTTAAGACATGTATAACCAATTGCTAATTTTTCTTTGATTTGATCGCGCATAAAATCGATAGAACCCATCCAAATCAATCCATTTGTTTGGATTCCCTTCTCTCCTTTTGAGAAAGCAGATTCGTACAAATCTGGATTTAATTTATCTGTATAATTGTCGTTATAGCGATTGGCAAACAAACTCTGAAAAGCCTGCTCTACACCAAACTGAATAGAAGGCCATTCGCGCAATTGCGACCAAAGTTCCTCGATTCCCAAATCTAAATTATCACAAACCCATTGCAATTTTTCTTCATATTCTGGGCGATCATCAAAACTTAATCCGACAAACAAACCACATTCGCCAATATATTCCTTTCCATCTTCTTCTATTGTAAAAAGATAAGTTAATTTTTCTGTCAAAACACCACGCGAAGTTCCGCTCGGATTTTTGAAAATTAACGTATAAGGTTCAAAACTTGCTTTCATATTTCAAAGTTAGACAAATATGATTATTTAGGATAAATGTTTTGGATGAAAAATAACATAATTCATGTAAAAGAATCTGACAAAATTGTTTCGCTATCCACCACTCTATATTTTAAATTAAGATCAATTTACTTCGCTATCCCACATTTTTTTTATTCCATAAGTATCTAATTTCCTTAAAAATAATTATATTAGAGGATTATTTAACGAAATACAGATATAGATGTTTTTTCACGAAACTAACTAAATTTTTATTTCGTAAAAAAACAATGATGTAGCGCAATTCTTCGCTCCGCTATGAATTGCGCTACATCGCTCGTCGGATTACATCCTATGATATCCACAATTCTCGCTATCGCTCGAACTGCGTACATCATAGGATTTGAGAAATCCAAAATTCACGTAACTTCGTTACTAAATTTTGGACTATCACAAATCCGACGAGCGTTATACAAAATTGCGCATTTTTGCTGTGTATTTTATTACATATTTCATCCCAAATTAAATTCTATTTCTCACTATTTTCAAACTTCGGATTCAGTTATTTTTCGAGCGTTATAAATGAAAATAAAAGTAAAATTTTCTAAATCTACGTTTCATCTTTTTATAAAATTATAGGAAAATTTATTTCAAGTTTAGTAATTATTCGAATTCTGTTTTGTTGTTTTTTCTTGAATTTCATTATTTAAAACGAACAATATTTTCCTATTTCCGAAAGTCTTTTTTCATAATTTTTCGAACTATTTCATCTGAATATTTTCAAACCATAAATTCTGCTTTTTCTAAAATGAAATCATTTTTTTCAAACTTTAAAACTTATTCCAAAACTCCAATTCTTCCATTTTTCAAACATTTCGCAACAATGTATAACATTGTATTTACGAAAAAACGGGCTGAAAGTAAACTTTCAACCCAGCTTTTTCCGCTCGCAAAATTGCTTTTATGAAAACTTCTACTTAAATTAGTTTCATAAAATGAGCAATTTGCTTGAACGTACGAAATTGAACTTCGTTCAAATTCTCCCCGTTCTTCGCAAATACAAGGTTCGTTATACAAAATTGCGCATTTTTGCTGCGTATTTTATTACTTATTTTCCTCCC
>NZ_JAVXKG010000025.1:0-52255 GCF_036647415.1 Algoriella sp. | reverse complement strand
AACAAAACCAACAATCTATTTTAGATTTTAATTATTTTAACAAAAAAGGAAACATAAACGCACCAGGGGGCGCAAAAAAAAAATAGCGAACAAAAAACGTTCGCTATTTTGGTGGTATAATAAAGAAATCATTTCTGAATTCTTGTTGTACAAATTTAAACTATATTTTTTGATAATAAAAAATTAAGGAAAAATTATTGTTTAGTGATTTTTAATTTTTGCTTCACGTCACCTACTTGAAGTTCAACTTCTTTTCTGTTGTTAGGCTCGTTGTTTAATATTTTAATAATCGCTAATCCCTTTGTCTTGTTTTTGTCTTCATAAAGATAAACATTAGGCTTGTCATCCTTATACCATCCTTTTTGATTAGATGTTATACTTCCTGTTCCAACAAAAGAATTATCTTGATTAAAAGTAAAATAGTTTTCATCAATATTTTCATTAAATGGAGGTTTTGTAATATCTACGTAGACACCTGATTTATCAAGATAAAAATGTGTAATTCTCCATTTACCAATAAGCTCTTTTTTTAATTCAGAGTCTTTCTCTATATTCTCAATACTCGAATCATCATCAGATGAACAAGAAGACAAAGTTGTTAATGATAAAGCGAAAATAGACGCTAATAATAAAATTCTTTTCATTTTGTTTAATTTTTACCAAAGTTAAATATTTTTTTATGTATGTTTTTACGTGAAACCGTAATTAAGAGTAAATGTCGTTGATTTGAATTCTTATTTAATATCAGTTTTTATTTTAAGCTTCAGTTTATCACGCTTTTCTTTGTATTTTGTTTCTTTTGGGAATTTCTTTATTGCTAATACTGAAATTTCAAGCGCCTTATTAAATTCTTTATTTTTAGTATACAAAATGATTAACCTATTATATGAATGCCGTGCAGGATAACCGAGTTTTATATTTTCTAAATAGGTCTCAATTGCTAAATCAATATTGTTATTTTTTTCATAACCAATACCTAAATTATTTAATCTAGCAGTTTCTTTTAACAAATTGTCTTTTACAATATACTTTTCAGTTTTTTCTTTGATTTTATTATATACTGTAATTTCAATTTCGAGTTTACCTTTATTTAGTAGTTGACCAAAAAGGCGAGGAGGTATATTTGGATTTATTACACCTGGATAATTAAAGTGTAAACTTTCGATAGTTACTAATATTTTCATAATATATTAAAAATCGTCCATTCTTTTTGATGTGTAATAATCAACATATTGAGTATTTAAGAATGTATTTTCATAAGTTAATATCAAATTCAATCTTTCATCTAGTGAAATAGAAATATAATCATCCTCATGATTACTATTTGAGTTAGTAAAATTCCAAAATGTTTTAATGTCAATTTCTTTAATCTGCAAACCTAAAGTTAACTGACCATCACCTTTGTGAAAAGGATAGTTGTAAGTTTCGTAGTGTTTATCAGATGTATAGTACTTATTATCTATGTTTGTTTTAATAGAATAGTATTTATCTAATAATTGAAACTCACTTGTAATAACGTTAAAATAAACAGAAGCTTTACAAAATTTATCTTCATAAAAATAAAAGATAATAAAATCAACTTCAAGCCCTCCAAAAGTGATATTATTAAATGCAATCGTTGATTCTGTTTGTTCGCCAAACAATACAGCTCCTTTTTTAGTCATTTCTTCATTCGTAAACTCTTTGCTAGAACCAAATGGAATGTTTAAAAATGATGTTAACTCTATTTCATTAGTTTTATTTACGACCTCTTGTATTTTATTATTATTTACCTCAGATGTTTTTGGTTTTAAAAAGTCAAATATTCCCATATAATTATTTTTTTTACAATTTATTTATAATAGTTATTTTATTTTTACGGGAAAACGTAATTACATTTCAATTTTTCCAATATAACGCACTTGTAGTATATTTCTAACGCTACTAATGGGCATATCAATTGAATCGTATTCAGGATTTTCACTCTCTAAAAGTATAAAACCTTCTTTTTCATGTTTTCTTAAATACTTAACCATTCTTTGTTCATCTGTAACAATCATATACTTCATTCCGTAATTAAAAAAACTCCAATCTGTAATAAACTTATAAGCGACTCTATCGCCATTTGTTATAACAGGACTCATAGAATGTCCATAAGTAGGAAAAGCGATATCTGCATCTACTGATTTAGGTATATCAAACCAATCATCAGGTTCTTTATCTTTTAAAAGCCCGCCGTCTAAAAATACAATATCTCCAGCAGAAACATTGATATCATAAAAAGGTATTGATTTAAATAAGTCATTTTTAAATAAAGCTGTTTTAGAGTCTTTTTTCTCTAAATTCTCTATTTTGTCTGAATACAATAATTTTTCTAAATCCAAGTCAGGATATTTTTCTCTAATTATTTCCAAATATTCTTTTCCTATACCCTTTGAAATACTATTTACATATCCATTTGAAGCATTTATGCTATTTTCAAACGCTTTTATTGTCAATCCTTTAGATTTTATATAATCTTTTAGTCTTTCTTTTACACTCATAATCAGGTGTTTAAAAATTCATTAGAGAAAAAATGTAAAAAAATCTCTAATTAATAGATTTAATTAGAGAAAAATCTCTATATTTGTAAAACAATTTACTCTTGTGTACAAAACTACACAGAGTACAAGAAGTAAAAGTAATAAAAATATACCAAAATCAGATATGCCCAAGGTTATGAAAGAAAAACAGAATACAAAATTGTTCAAAAGCTTTAAGAATGGACGTGTTCAATTAAAAAAGGAATCTTTTAAGCCTTTTAAAGATGAGGTAATGATGTTTCTTTCTACGAATAGTGATAGTACATATTTCTCTATTCAGAATGGTTCAAGACCAATGAGTTTATCTGAAATGAGGACTATCGAAAGAATTTTCAAAAAGCATGGTGTGACACAAAATATTTGGAGTGATCCAACATAACTAAAACTAATACCCTAAATACCCTAATGGAAAACTTAACGAATCAAGAAATTAAAGTCGCAAGCTTATTTGCGCAAGGTTTAAACTATAAAGAAGTATCTCAGATAACCTTTACAGAACGAACGACAATCAGTAAGCAAGTTCAGTCTATATACGATAAAACCCAAATTAAGAGAAGTTTAACTTCTTTAATGATGTGGTTTTCTAAATCTCCTTATGCTGGTTTAGAAAACAATTGTTTAGGCTAATAAATCGAGTACTAGTCTACGGACTTGAAAATATAATACGAAGTGTTCTTTAATAATTAAATGATAGATAATAGATCAAGTAAATAGTTCCTCTGGCGGGGTAATCCTAAGGACTTCTTTTGGCGCGCAAAAACGTTCCTCTGGCGGTCACGGTTTCAAAACCAACTTATATCCTTCTCTTGGCGCTTAAGATTACTGAATTTAAATCATCATTTGGAATATAAAAGAAACTCGAACAAAATACGAGTAGTTCATTGACATCACTGGGATAAAATATAAATCATTGCTAACAAAATCAAGTTAGGTGAGTCTGCGAGCTGAAATTGTACGAGTACTAAAGAATCAGCTAAGAGCGAGGGGATAACCTTTGAAGCATCCGAATTTATATAATTTATCAAACCGCGATAAGGCGCGGATTTAATACCTGTTAAACATCTTACTCTTATTTGGAAGTTAAGCAAGTTCGAAACTTGGTAAGATGGCTAAAACAAATCAAATAGCTTATGAGAAAAGAGCCGTTTTACGATCGTTGGATAGATTTAATAACAAAAACCATTGTTATTTCATCTATGACTATATTAACTTTAGTCATGATAATGTTGTTAATCAATGTATTTTACAACTTTTATAAATTTCTATTCACAAATTTTAATCTAACTATCTGGTAAGTTGCTTTAAGTTTTTTATAATCCTTTAGCATAACAAACTATTCATTAGTTAGATAATAAATAACCTTATAACTATGAAAAAATTAATTAGAAGAATTAATAGATTTTTATTTCTTGATAATTCAAGATTTTTAAGTCAATTAAAAGTATTTGAATCATTAAATAAAAGTGATGGTTTAACCAAATCTGAAAAAAAAGCGATGAATTGGTATTTCAAAAAAATGCTACTTAAAGATATAAGCAAGTTCGGTCGAATAGACGAAGTGATTAAAATCTTGGAAAAAGAAGAAAAGGAAAGTAAAGAGGTTTCTAAAAAAATACTAAAGGAAAGGATTGATATTTTAGAAAAAAGAAAAACCTCCGAAGAGGTTAAAAATTAGAAATTTAATCTACTTATTATTTAATCTGTAGTTTCTGTCGAATCACTTTCAGTTATTTCATTCTTAAAAACAGTTCCTAAGTGAGCTTTTATTTGGGTTGATGTTCTTTGGTCATAAAGTAACACCCAGTGATAAGAGTCAAATTCTTTTTCCATTAAAATTGACATTTCGCCTTTATCATTCATAAAAGCGCTTATAATAAACTCTACACCATTATAATAAACAGCGTCGTTTAATTGATAATTCATAACGTATATATTTTATTGTTGGAAATACAAATATATACAAATTCCTGATTGGCAAGCATCAACGTTCGAGCCGTTGACAGGAACTAAAATAAATCTAAAATGGAAACAAAATCAATTATCAAATATTCTTCTATTGTAATTGGAGTATTTATTTACTTATGGATGATAGGAGAATCTTTTGCACACATAAGTGTCTTTTTGGCTTATGGTTTAATGCTAATCGGAATTTTAATATTAATTATAAACAGATGGGTAAAAAAATCCTAGTAATCGTAGGCTTGTTAAGTCTATTTATTTCTTCATGTTCAAGAGTCGAACCTAATTATGTAGGTGTAGTAATGGAGAATTATGGTAAAAATGGCAAATCAGATTTTACTACAGAAAAAGGTCGTGTTTGGCTTATGTCACCAGGAAAAGAATTGTTTCAAGTTCCTCTTTTTGAACAACGAGGAAATTTCGAGAAGTCTTTAACACTTAAAGCAGCAGATAATACTGAGTTCAAAGCAAGTCCTGTTTACTCTTTTAGAGTTGTTGAATCAAAATCTGTCGATGTTGTTTTTAATAATAAGCAATTGAAAGATGGTGATTTCATGACTTCTTTAGCTGATAATGTTTTAGAACCAAGAATGTATGATTTAGCTAAAGAAGAATCTCGAAAATACACTACTGAACAACTGATGTCAAACGGAGGTTCTTTGAAATTTGAAAAAGACTTGGAAGCTATTATGGTCAAAGAATTCGAAAAAAGAGGTTTAGAATTAATATCCTTTTCTGCTCAATTAGATTTCTCCGATAAAGTAAAAGGAAAGATTGACGCGCGTAATGAAGTGAATACAAATCTTTCGGTTTTAGATCAAAAAATTCAAGAACAAAAGAAAACAAACGAGTTAGAACAATTGATAACTGAACAAGCGTTGATTCGTTCAAAAGGTTTAACTCAAGAAATTTTACAAGAAAAAGCAATTCAAAAATGGAACGGAGTGCTTCCGCAGACTTTTTCTGGTAACAACTTACCATTTGTAAAAACTATTAAATAGTAATACAAATTGGACTTTCTCAATAGCTCAGTGATTAGAGCGGTCATATTTCTTTGATGCGTCATCGGTTCGAATCCGATTTGAGAAACTAATCAAAATTAAATCCAAATGAATAGGCTTGAAATCATTCAACTTATTGAAAGTGGGGTTAAACCTTATTTTCAGATTAATGAAGCTGTAGATTTTTTTGTGATAAATGTAAAAACATTGAAATCAAAAGCTATAGAAAATTCTCTTTTTGAACATCCTTCAAAGTTTAAAAAGACAAAAAACAAAAGACCTATGCTTAGAGCAAAAGATACTTTAAAAGTGATGCAAGAACTAGGTTATCCTAAAATACAAAAACCAAAAAAAGCTCCAGCAGCAACTGAAGCTTAATATCAAAATTTTTAATAATATGAACAAGTTATTTTCACATTATGTAACAAAGTTACAAAGATTTTTTCAACGAAAAAAAGTAGTTGAAAAAACAATTGAACCAAAAGAGACTAATATCCTGGTTGGAATGATAAAGGTTACTCCAAATAACAAACTTATTGTTTTCGATTTCAGAATACAAGAAGGTCAAAAATTATCATTGAGTCATCACTTAAAAAGGTATCACGAATGTGCTGATTCTCTTTTAAAAGAACAATATCTGATTGATATGTATAACGATGGCTTTATTGATGAAGCGATTAGTTTGTATGAAAATAAAAATGGTTTAATCATATTCGATTATAAATCATGAATGAACAAAAATTAATGCAGGATCTAAATACATTTATTTGTCTTGCAGCGCTTATAATAGTTGGTTTTTTCGTAATTAAAATTGTGTTTTAAATGAAACGAAAAATATACATTCCACAACTTGCAGAAATCGAATTTGATTTTATGCAAATGAAACCAGAATCATTTAGAATTATTGATGGAGAAATGAAGTTAACTTTTGAGTTAAAATGTAATGATCCAAAATACAAAGGTCATAATCTAACGTTAGGAATCAACTTTAATTTCCATGAAAACGCTATTGATGAACGATTTCCAAACTATCGTTACACGGAATTAGAATCGCTTTATAGTATTGAATTATTTGATTTCAACATCGAATATCAGTTCAGTGATTTTGTAAATTCTAAAATACTTCAAATTGCAAAGGCTGTTATGCCCAGACAATATACTGAAATGCAAACTATCAAAACTTATTCGTTATGAATGAAATGATTTACGTTTACGACCAAAATAATAAACTTGTTTTTGAAACTGAAAACAAAGCTGAATTAAAAAGAAGATTTGACATTTCTTATAAATCTTTAATGATTCGATTAGAAAAGAAATCTCCATTCAAAGAACATTATTTCGCTCTTGTTGCTGATTTTATAATTCCATTGCAACCACTTCCAAAACCTAAAAATAAAGTAGGAGTAGGACGGCCAAATACAAAACCGAATCTTAAAAAGCAGGAAGAAAAAGAAAAACACAAGGAAAATACTTTCTTAACTTATTCTGAAAGTAAAGAGCAGAAGTCTATTGCGCAAAAAGTCTTAGAAAAAGCAAAACTTCAAAATAAACCTATTCGTAGATTAAGTGTTAAAGATTCTGTTAGAAATTCTTTACGTAGAGAATTAAAACTTTCACATATCTAACAAATACCCAAAGAATTACATGAAAAATATTGTACTAAAATCGCTGGAGTTGAAGAACTTCAAAAGCTTTCGTCTTGCCAAATTTGACGATTTTAACGAAAAAGAGAACTTCATTTATGGTAAAAATGGAGCTGGAAAATCAACTTTATTTGATGCTTTTTTATGGCTTCTTTTTGGAAAAGATGCTAATGATCGCAAAGATTACGAAATAAAACCTCTTGATGAAAATAATCAAGCTCAAAAACAAGTTGATGTTGAAGTTCACGCAACTTTATTGATCAATAACGAAGAAGTTACTTTATCGCGTATTTACAAAGAAAAGTGGCAGAAAGTTAAAGGAGCAGAAGAAAAGACTTTCAAAGGACATGAAACTGAATTAATCTTTAATCAAGTTCCAGTATCACTAAAAGAATTTAGCTCAAAGATAGCTGAGATTTCAGAAGAAAGTTTATTCAAATTAATTACAAGCCCGAGTTCTTTTGAATCTTTAGACTGGAAGAAAAAACGTGAAGTTTTAGTTTCAATTGCTGGTGAAGTTTCGGACGAGGAATTATTTAATTCTGATGCTGATTTTAAAGAGTTATCATTGAAGCTAACTAATAAGACTTTAGATGAGTATGATACTCAACTTAAAGCATCGATTAAAAAATCTAAACAAGAAAAAGAAGATACTCCAGCTAGAATAGATGAGCTTAAAAATTCAAAAATTGATGATGTTGATTTTGCTAAAATTGATTCGGACATCCAGGAGAAAGAAACAAAAGTTTCTGATATAGATTCAGAGCTTGAAAATGCTTCTAAATCAGTTCAAAAAATTGTTGATGCAAATACAAAAATTCAACAAGAAATTCAACAACTTAATTCTCAAAAATCAGAGATTGAAATTGGTTTGAGAAATCAAGCTAAGAAAGATTGTTTTGTTGATAATTCAAGTATTGAAGCTTTGAAATCGAAGTTAAGATTAAAGAAAAGTGAACGCGACGATTATGCGAATAATCGCTCAAATATTAATTCTGCTATTCTTGATTATCAAAAGCAAATTGAGATTTTACAAACTAAAAAGCAAAATTTAGTTGATTCTTATAATAATGAGAATTCTAAGCAATTAATTTTTAAAGAAGATGATTTTAATTGTCCTTGCTGTTCAAGACCTTTCGAAGTAAAAGATATTGATTCAAAGAAACAGGAGTTAATTTCAAAATTCAATACCGACAAAACCTCTTTGTTAAATACTATTATTAACGATGGAAACCAAGTTAAAAAGCAGCTTGAAGTTGTAAATAATACTCTTAATTCTTATCAAACAAAACTTGATGAACAAAAAGGATTTATAGACCAATTAACGAATGAAATTGTTTCAATCGAAAATCAAATCCAAACTGAAACCTCAAATCTTCAAACTCCTAAAAACGAAGAAGAGGTTTATCAATCGTTAATTAATAATGATGCTCAATTATCAAAATTGAAGATTGAAATTGCAACTCTTCAATCTGGTATTAAGGAAATTAAACAAGCTGATAATTCCGAATTAAAAGAGCAAAAACAAATAATTCAATCGGAAATTAAAAAGTTGATTGAACTTAAAGGTAAGAAGTCAGTTAATGAGAATATTGACAATCGTATCAAAGAATTAGCAAGTAGAGAAAAAGAACTTTCTCAGATTATTGCAAGTCTTGAAAAAGAGCAATTTGTTATTGAACGTTTCAAAAAAGTAAAAACTGAAAGCCTTGAAAAATCAGTAAATGAAAAGTTCGAATACGTCACTTTTAAATTATTCGAAGAACAAGTAAATGGAGGTTTAAATCCAACATGTATTACTTTGGTTAACGGAGTTCCTTTTGGTTCAGCAAATACAGCAGGAAGAATCAATGCAGGATTAGACATCATTAACACTCTTTGTAAAGTGAATGAAATTTCAGCACCTGTTTTTTTGGACAATCGAGAATCTGTAACCAAATTAATTCCTACTGAAAGTCAAATCATTAGTTTGATTGTAGATCCGAAACAAGAAACTTTAAAATTTAATTAACCCCTTAAAAATAACATTATGAAACTTAATATAGAAGTTGATTTATCAGACATCTATTCTGATTACGAAAATGAAGAATCTTTAAACGAATTAGTGAAAAATGAAATCACAAATCGTGTAAAAAATGAAGTTTGGAGCAAATTCAAAGAAGAGGGATTTACAGCTTTCTGTCAACAATTAGATAGAAAAATAAATCTTGATAAAGACCTTAAGGTTCAGGAAACTATTAATCATTTATTTGAAGAAAAGAAATGCAAAAAAGATTATTACAATCCAACAGAAATTGTAACTATTAAAGAGTATATCGAGAATAAAATTGAAAAAGAATATTTTCAAAACACAAGTAATTTCGAAGCTTTAATTAAAAAACATATTGAAAACTTCACTTCATCTTATTCGAAAGAATTAAAAGATCGTCACGATATGTTATTCGCAAGTCAAATTGTTCTCAAAATGAATGAACAAGGACTTTTAAAAGACGGTGTAGCTCAGTCTTTATTAAATAATAACTAACCCCAAAAACAAAATAAAATGTCAGAAAATACACAAGTAGCGCAAGTAAAAAAAGATATTTCAGCGCAAGTTTTACAAAAAGTTCAATCATTCCAAGAAGCAGGTGAATTAACAATTCCAAAGGATTATATCCCTTCAAACGCTTTGAAATCAGCATATATCATTTTAAGCGAAACAAAGAATCGTGAAGGTAAATTAGCATTAGAGCATTGTACGCAAGCATCAATTGCAGAAGCTTTGTTAAAAATGGTTATTTGGGGATTATCTCCGCTTAAAAAGCAATGTTATTTTATTATGTACGGAAATCGTCTAGAATGTACACCAGATTATTCTGGAAACATTGCGCTAGCAAAACGATACGGAGGTTTGAAACATATTAAAGCACAAGCTATTTTCAAAGGAGATGATTTTAAATTCGAGGTTGATGGCTCAACGGGAAGAAAGAAAATTTCTCAACATTCTCAAACTTTAGAAAACTTAGGAAGCACAGATGTGATAGGAGCGTATGCTGTTATCGAAATGGAAGATGGTACTCATGATGTTGAAATTATGAACATTAAACAGATTCAAGCATCTTGGCAACAAGGTGCGACAAATGGAGCTTCTCCAGCACATAAAAAATTTCCAGATCAAATGGCAATTAAAACTGTTATTAATCGTGCTTGTAAATTAATAATTCGTTCATCTGATGATTCTGCATTAATTGATAGTGAGGAAGATGAAGTTTTAAAATCAACTCCAACTGAAAGTGAAGTTTCTCAAAAAATTAAAGAAAATGCGAATACACAACCATTAGATTTCGAAGAAGCTCAAGTTGTTGAAGAAGTAGTAGATGTTTCAAATAGTGAAGTTATTGAAGAAGCTGCAACTGAAGTGCAATTTCCAGCTGAACCACCTTTTGCGTAATGAAGAAAGTTAGAATCAAAAGAAAATTATGGGTTGATATTTTTGGTAAATATAATTTTCAAGAAGTAGTTACTCAAGTTGCAAAAGATTTTAATATCGAAATTATAGTAGGTTTTAAGCCAGATATGATGGTTGATATGCATCTTGGAGTAAAAGGACACAAGAAAGATATAGATGATTTTAAAAATCATTTAATTGAAAATAATCATGGTGTTTTTAATCGTAAACCAAAAACAGCATTTCAATTTGATTTAAAATAAATGCAACTCAAAATAATAGGAACGGGGAGTAGTGGAAATTGCTATATCCTTGAAAATGAAAATGAAGCCCTAATCATTGAATTGGGGCTTAATTTTTCCAAGATAAAAGAAGTATTAAAATTCGATTTAAGTAAGGTAGTTGGAGCTTTGGTTACGCACGAGCATGGTGATCATTCTGGTACAGGTGGTAAAGGAATTAAAGATGCTTTGAGTAATGGAATTGAAGTTTATGCAAGTGCCGGAACATTTGATTTCTTTTCAATCAAACACCACAACGCCAAAATAATCAAATCAAAACAAGCTTTTCAAATTGGAAATTTTAAGATTCTACCTTTCAATGTTCACCACGATGTCAACGAGCCATTAGGTTTTTTAATAGACCACGAAGAAACAGGTAGATGTCTTTTTGTAACAGATACCACATACATTGATTATACTTTTCCAAATCTCAATAACATCATAATTGAAGCGAATTATTGTGAAGACATTATCAAAGAAAAATTAGGTAGTACCTGGCAAGGTGAATTCTTGAAAAACCGAATCTTAAAATCACACATGAGCCTTAATACTTGTAGAGATACTTTGCTTGCAAACGACCTTTCACAAGTACAGAAAATTGTACTTATTCACTTATCAGATAGCAATTCTGATGAGCGAAAATTCAAAAAAGTAATCGAAGAAGCAACAGGTAAAATCGTCCACGTTGCTAACAATAATCAAATTTTAGAGTTTAACAAAAATCCTTTTTAGAAAATGAGTATAAATAAAGTAATTCTTTTAGGACATATCGGAGATATCCCTAAAACAACACATTTCGATAACGGACAAATTTCAAAGGTCCGTTTAGCAACAAACTCAACTTACACAAATCAACAAAATGAGAAAGTAACCGAAACTGAATGGCATACACTTGTTTTTAGAGGTAAGTATTCTGTTGCTGCAGAAAAGTACTTTACTAAAGGAATGAAAATTTCAGTAGAAGGCAGTTTACGAACTCGAGAATATGAGCTAAACAATGAAAAGAAATACATCACCGAGGTGTTAGTAAGTTCTTTTACTTTTGAAGATTCTGCTCCAAATGCTTCATGATTTACAACACTTCCAACCCTGTTGAAAGACAAAAAGCAATTGAGAAATTCAGAGATTATTCAAGTGTAGAAGCTGGAATTTACTTACCAAGTCCAGACGAAAAAGACTTTCTACTACAAATCGAAATTGAGTTAAAAAACAATCAAATCATTTAAAAACAAAACCATGTTAAAAAACGCATATATAGAACATTTGGTTCTGCAAAAAGTAGGACACAAAGTTCGCGAAGAAGCGAATATTTTTGCAACCAAAACTACCGAATTCGATGAATCAAAAGAAGAGCAATTGATTCCGTTCTTGTTTGGTCCATTCAGAAAGAACCTTGAATTAAAACAATTTACTCATTACACGGATAAATTAGAATTCAATAAAGTTTACAACTTATGTAAATCAATGTTTGATGAAGAAATTGATTTTGTTGATTTTTCGAATGAAGTTTTAAAAACGCTTTATGATCAATCATTACATCCACAAATTAAAAGCGGTGAAGTTTTTACAGTTCAATTGAATAATACTCAATTCGATGGAACTCCTTGTAAAGCTATCGGAATTTACAAACTCGAAAACAAATCAAAATTCTTACGATTTGACGAAAGAGAAGTAATTGATTACAACGTTTTGAAAGGTTACAAGCTTGATAAGTTAGATAAAGGAGTTTTAATCCTTGATGTTTATCGTGATGAAGGTTTCCGTGTATATTCGATAGATGATAACAATGTCGAATCTGAATTCTGGACAAAGAATTTCTTAGAAGTAAAGCCCGTTACCAATCCAGCTTTACAAACAAAGAAATTTCTTGAAACAATAAATGACTTTTCGAATGATGTTGTTTTAAATCAAACCAACAGAAAGGAACAGGCTGAATTTGTTTCAAATGCTATTGATCGATTAGCGAATAATGAATTTGTTAACATTGAGATTGTAGATGAAACCTTAGGAGAATATAAAGACGAATTCAATCAATACTTAAATCAAACAGAAATTAAACTTGATAAAGAATTCGAAGTTGATTCTGGAGTTTTAATCACTCAATCAAAGAAAATCAAATCAGAAATCAAACTTGATACAGGTGCAAAAATAAACATTGATTTATTGAATTCTGATTGTGCTGCCGATAATCTTGAAAGAGGTTTTGATGATGAAAAGAAGATGTTCTACTACAAGGTTTATTTTAATTCTGAAGCGTGATGACAAAAGAAGAAAAAATAAAAGAAGCTTGGGGAGAGAATTGGAGTAAAATATCTAAAGAAAATCAGAAAAAAGCGTTAAAAAATAACGGATTTGTGTCTCAGTACTACGAAGATTTGTTAAGTAAAGAAACTATATGCAGAAAATTATTCGATGTTAGACCTAAATCCCTACAAGGAATCGAAAATAACAACGGTTGGATTAAAGGTAATGAACCCAATGTACCAAATGAAAGTTATTTTGTTTTTGCGTTTGGTGGAATTTATGAAACATTTTACGATGAGAAACTAGGGTGGTTGTATGTAAATAGAGAATTTGTTACTCATTTTCAACCAATCGAAAAACCAAAACCACCAATTTATTAACCATGACTAAATACGAAAAAGAAGATAAGAAGCTGATTTGGCTTCTTTTTTCTTCAACAATTATCGCAGTGCTAATCATAGCACTTTATTTCAAACTTAAATAAAAGCTTACCATCATGGAAATAGAAGAATTAAAACAAACAATACAGGCTAAAGGATTCAGAGTTGAACACTACGAAAGCCCTATGCAGTTTAACATCATCGTTCAAACCAAAACAGGTGATCATTGTTTTGGCGAAATTTTTACAGGTTGTAACGTCAACGAGCGTATCACAATCAAAAATAGAGCTTGTGAGAAGTTAAATGAGTTGATTAAACAAAACTAAATCTGTGGCAAAAAACAAATTTTATTTTAGTCACGATGGTGGCGCGCGTAACGACGATAAGATAATTGCCGTTAGAATGAAACATAAAGCAGAAGGTTATGCTGTATACTTTATGATTCTGGAAAAAATGCTTGAAAGTTCAGATTATTTACTTCAACGAGATTACAATGTTCTTTCTTTTGATTTTCGAGTAGGTTCTGGAATTGTAAAATCAGTTATCGAGGATTTTAATTTATTTGAGTTTACAGAAGATGGAAATTACTTTTTTTCAAACTCATTTCAATCAAGAATGAAGCCTTTGGAAGATATAAAAGAGACAAATCGAGTAAAAGGCATCAGAGGAAGCTTAATTAAGCGAAAAATCATCACAAAAGAAGAATCTTTAAAATTAACTGATAGTCAAATAGTTGAGTTGAATTTAGATTTAGCAAATAAGCTGGGCTTAAGTTCGGCTTTAGCCGAACTTAAGCCCAGCTTACCAAAAAAACAGCATAATAGAATAGAGGATAATATATTAAATACTTCTTCTAACGAAGAAGTAAAAAAAAACACACAAAAAAAAGATTTGGGGTGTGTGTCTGAAAATTTAAACGAGGAAGAAATTTCAAATTCTCAAACTTCTAAAAACATCGATGAAGAAAAAGAAAAAAGTTCCGAAGAAAAAGAAAAAGAATTACCAGAAGGTTTCGCGACTGAATTAAGAAACTCAAATTTCTTCAAAAATGTTTGTGAGTTTTTTTCTCAAAAATCAGAATCATTGCAAATGAAAGTTATTGGAAGAATGATTTCGATTGCTCGTGAAAATGATTTTCAAGAATTCAGAAAACAAACAACAGCGTACATGGATTATAAAATTCAAACAAGTGAAAAAGTTCATAGGTTTCAAAATTTTTCTTTCGAGTGGGATCAAGACGACTGGATCGATAAGATTAAAAAATTAAATCAAACTACAACTCAAAATGGAATTGCAAAGTCAGAATCAAGCGATGTCATTGTCGGGAGGGTCAATGTCACAAAAACCGAGAGTTATCTCGAAAGTCGAAGAAAACAGCGCGAAATGGAGTCCCTTAGAACTTTTGAAACAGACGTATGAGTTTCCGATCATCAAAGATTGTAGGAAGAATGATGTTTTGAATACGGTTGATAGTTATGTTTCAGCAGATGCAACTTTACGAGGTGTGAAAGATGAGAATATGCCAAAGGATGAATTTCTCAATGATATTGGTGATATGATTTACATGAGATTTTGGATGATTTCTGTTCAAGAAATTCAAATTGCTTTGAAAATGAACAGGTACGGAATGTTTGAACAGAAATCTGAACATTATCAACTCGTAAACGCCGAGCTTATTGCTGATATTCTCAACAAATACTGCAAATGGAAGCAAAAAAAAGCAATGGAATATAACCTTTCACGAAAACCAGTTTCTCATCAAATCGAACATCAAGTTAATCATGATTTAATCGACCGCGAATATCTAGAAGTCATTTTAAGTGATTTAAAGAAAGGAAAATTATACAGACATACAAATGCTTATCTTTTGATTAAAAGTGTGCCAAAAGAGTTTAAACCGACCGAAAAACAGTATTATTCACTTCTCGAAAAAGAAGAAAAGATAATGGAGGAAGAAAAAGATTTAAAATCGAAAGAAGAAAAAGATCCTTTGATTGTTAAAAAAATCATTCGAGAGTTTAATGAATCACTTAAAGTGAAAGCTCACCAAAGAGTATTTAATGTTATAGTTTGTAATTGGTTAAGTAAAACAATAAAGATTTAAAAAAAAAGTGCATACTATTAGAAATTATAGTAAACATGCTTTTCGGGAAATGTCAAAAAAAAAGCAAAATCAGATACTTGATTAAATATCTGATTTCACTCTAGTTGATTAGTAAAATCTAAAATCTACTTATGATAAATAGTCTTTAAATATACAATTTTTTTGTCTAAATGAAAATATAAAAAATGCTCAATGATATAAAAATAACATTGAGCACTAACCAACCTAAACCTATACCTTATAAAAAGGTTATACGAATGTAATTAATTATTTAAACAATAATACTATTTAAGCTAAAATATTTAATTAATAAAAATTTAAAAAAGAATATATGGTTTTAAAAAATAATTAGTTAGAGGATAAAAAAAAACAAGCATATACATAAAGCACACACTTGTTTAAATATTTAAAATAGGTTTAAAATGATAAATTTTAGCTAAATTATCAATTAATACCTTAACGAGAATGTTTTTAGACATGAATTAAATCATAAATACAATATACTGTAGTGTTTATAATGAAAAAAAATAAAAACATATAAATAAATTAGAAATATTGTCTATTATGATCTTTGACTTAGATTGAGTATTTGTAAGTTTTAAAATTACAAAATAATATACACTTGTAAACACGCCTACACACACGTAAACAAAAACAGAAATTACACTCAAAAATCACGTTTTTTATACGATTATTCTTTTTTATAACAATCACTTAAAGCATATTTGAATTATTAATCAACGAAAGGGGTTTTGTGACTAATATTCTTTAAAATTTATTTGAAAACCTCTTATGAAAATAGGAGGTTTTTATATGGTTTTAATTGGAATTGATCCTGATGTTGATAAAAATGGTTTTGCTTTAATTCACAACAAAAATTATGAATTAGCAAACCTTACGTTCTTTGAGCTTTACGATAAGTTACAATCGTTGAAAAATGATTTCGAAAACGAATCGATTAAAGTTTTTGTCGAATGTGGTTTTTTAAATAAATCTAATTGGCACAAGGTCAAAAAAGGTTCTGCTTCGATTAATGCGAATATAGGAAACCGAACAGGACGGAATCACGAAGTAGCTCATAAAATTATTGAAATGTGCGAGTATCTGAACTTAACTAATTTTAAGGTAAAACCAACCTCTAAAAAGAGAGATAACAAAGAGTTCTCACTTATAACAGGAATCAAAAAAAGAACAAACCAAGAGCAAAGAGATGCGATGTTTTTAATATTTGGAAAGTAAATTTTTTACATATTTTTTTGTGTTTTGTTGGTTGGATAAGTAGCTCAGAAGGTAGAGCGTTGGATTGAAGTTCCAAAAGTCAAAGGTTCGAGCCCTTTCTTTTCCACAAACTATATGCGGCAATCAGTTTTACTATTCTGATTTGAATAAAAATAGTAACCTCTAAGTGTAGCGCAGTTGGTAGCGTGCTTGATTTGGGTTCAAGAGGTCAAAGGTTCGAATCCTTTCATTTAGACAATTTCTGTCAAAGAAATGTTTAGGGTATGTAAAGGCTAGTGAAGCTCAGTAACTAGTCTTTTTAATTGAATTTTTAAATTTTATAATAATCATAGGCGCTAATAATTAGGCAGTAGATAGCAAAGCGCTAATTACTGCCTTTTTTAATTTTATTCATGAATCAAGAAGTAAATAGATTTAACTCAAAGAATGTTCAAATTTCTTTAATCCCAGACCTTTCAAAAAGGATTGAGATTTTAGAAGATGAGCAGTATCTATTTCTTCCAAATGATTGGATAAATAACGAAGAGCTTATTGTTTTAAAATTTAGAGCTGAGCAAAAGAATTATAAAATTGAATATGCTGATTCAGCCCCAAAAACCTCAACTCAATTAATCTTTGCAGAAATTGAAAAAGCGATCAATATTGTAACAGGATTAAATCTTCATGATTATGCTTTACGAGACCGTACAACTCATTTATTTTATGTGAGAGTAATCTATGTTTCAATTTGTTCTTCTTACAGAATAGAAAAAGAAATCATTTCAAAAAGATTAAAGAAATCAATAAAAACAATTGAGAAGATTGTTGAAAAGCATGAAGATCTATTCATGTATACTCCTGAGTATCGCAGAAACTACAATGATGTAATGCAGATTATAACTAATAACCAAGTAATTGATAAAGTATGACTCATTCAGATTTAGTTGAAATAGGTTATAAATGGATATTAAAAAAATGTTCATTTGCTTTTAAAGAAATGAAATGTTTAAATAATGAAATTCCAGATGTTATAGGTTTTAGAAGTAATGTAAGTTTTTTAATAGAAGCTAAAACAAGTAAGTCTGATTTTTTAATAGACAAGAAGAAACCTTTTAGAATTAAACCAGAATTAGGAGTTGGAGATTTTAGATTTTTTATAACTCCTGTAGGATTAATTTCAATTGAAGAATTGCCTGATAATTGGGGGTTAATTGAAGTCAACCAGAAAGGTAAAGTTGAAAATGAATACAATCCTTTTGGAAAAGGAAATATTTATAGTGTTTGGATCAAGAATAAAAAAAATAAAGAAGCTGAGTTTAATATTCTTTATTCAGCTTTAAGAAGACAAAAATAAAAACCAATGGCAAAACAAAGTAAATCACAAATCGTAAAAGAGTGGAAATCATCTGATATAAAAATAAAGAAGGATTCCAAAGATTTACTTTGGGTTGTTCTTGGAAAAGAAAAGGTTAGATTACCTAAAGATTTAACAAGTGTCAAGTCTATTACTCTTAGTCAAGCAGAAGGATTCTTAGAACTTGACAAAGCTATTAATGATTTAGTCGATGATGTTGAGAAAGAACGAAAAGAGAAATCAAAAGCTCCTTGGATGATTGGTAATAAGTTTTGGCAGCAACGTTCAAAACATGGGAGAGATAGACTATTTCAATCGGCCGAATTACTTTGGGAATCTGCTTGTGAGTACTTTCAATGGTGTGATGATAATCCTTGGGTTAAGGTTGAACAAAAGAAAGGAAATTCAAATATTGATGTGTTTGATTTAATGCAGTTGGCTAAAGATGAAGGTTTAGATGTAAATCAAGTAATGAAAAGCGCAACGAATCCATTAATGGAGATACCGACCGCAAGGCCTTATACTATTCAAGGGTTATGTAGTTACTTAGATGGTATTAATGTTGGGTACTTCAATGATTTTGAAAAATCTCTTAAAGGTAAAACTGATGATTCTTCCAGAGATTTTTCCGTTGTCATTACGCGTATACACGAAACAATATATCAGCAAAAGTTCGAAGGAGCCACTATTGGAGCGTTCAATGCAACAATTATTTCGCGTGATTTAGGACTTGCAGATAAGAAGGACCACACTTCTAACGGAGAAACAATAACAACTCCTGCTCGTATCTTAACCAAAAAAGAAGCGAAAGAACTTTATAATAGTTTAGAAAATGAATATTAAAAATGCTGACATACGAGATATTGATGTTTTAAAAACGTGGACTTTAGAAAGTACATTGAATTTTACACGTTATTTTTTCAAGCATAATCAAAATCGAAAATTCGTTGTTGGTTCTCATCATGTCAAAATTTCTGATGTTTTAAATCGAGTTTTAAAAGGAGAGATTAAACGACTTATAATCAATGTAGCTCCACGTTATGGAAAAACAGAATTAGCTGTAAAAAACTTCATTGCAATGGGCTTAGGATTGAATCCTAAAGCAAAGTTTATTCATTTGTCGTATTCAGATGATTTAGCCTTAGATAATTCAGATGGAGTACGTGACATTATAGAACTTCCAGAGTATCAACAATTATTCGAAGCAAGATTATCGAATAGAGGTAAAAAGAAATGGTATACAACCGAGGGAGGTGGGCTTTACGCAACCTCATCAAGCGGTCAAGTTACAGGATTTGGAGCAGGTTTAGTTGATGAGGAAACCGACGAAGAAGCCGAACAAGAATTAAAAGATTTAGAAGAATTTCTTCCAGCAGTTGACGGAACCGAATTTGGTGGAGCAATTATTATTGATGATCCGATTAAACCCGATGATGCAACATCTGCAACTATTCGTAACAAAGTAAATAACAAATTCGACACTACAATCAAAAACCGTGTAAACTCACGTAATACACCAATTATCATTATTATGCAGCGATTGCACGTTGATGATCTATGCGGTAAGCTAATTCGTGAAGAAGGCGAAGATTGGGAAGTTTTAGAACTTCCTTGTATTTACACAAACGAAGAAGGTGAAGAAGTTGCGCTTTGGGAGTTTAAACACAATTTAGCTGAGTTAAGAAAAGAAAAAGAAAAAAACTCTTTTGTTTTTGAAACTCAATACATGCAAAATCCTAAACCTTTGGAGGGGTTAATGTATGATCGTGAATTTAGAACTTATGATGCTATTCCTTATTCAAAATCAGCTATTCGTAAAGCTTATATCGATACAGCCGACGAAGGAAAAGATTATCTATGTGCTATTGCTTACGAGGAACAACCGCATGGAAATTATATTCTAGATGTTTTATACACTCAAAAACCGATGGAATTTACCGAACCGAAAACAGCTGAATCCCTAACAATGCATGCAGTAGAAGAAGCGGTAATTGAATCAAATAACGGAGGGCGTGGCTTTGCTCGTAATGTTGAAAAACAGATGCGAGAAATGAACAATAACGAAACTTATGTTGATTGGTTTCATCAATCAGAAAATAAGAATGTTAGAATTTTCACTAAATCAAATGAGGTTATGAACATGACATTTTTTCCTGTTGGTTGGGAAAAATTATGGCCAACGTTTCACACTCATATCACAACTTATATGAAGGTTGGTAAAAACGAATTTGACGACGCTCCAGATGCTTTGACAGGAACAGTTGAAAGGCGAGGAGAAAGCAGTATCGAAGAAACCGAAGATATACTATCAAGATTGAACTTTTAAAATATAAATGAACGAACTATGTAAACTTTTAAACATACCCGAAAATTCAACAATACAGAAAATTATTGACACATTAAAACAAGGAAAAGATAAATCTAAATTAATTGCAGAAGCTAAAAAGCAATTAGATCCGAAACAGCACGATATTATGAATCCTATTCTCAGAAGGCCTAAGAATAAGGATGAAAATGATAAAAACAAAGATGTTATTTCTATTGCTTTAGCTTATCAAAAATGGATTGTCCGAAAAGAAAAAGCAATGATTTTCGGTAATCAACCGATTTTAAGAGCTAACCCAAAAGACGAAACAGAGAAAGCAATTTTAAAAGCAATTGAAAGGATTCTACACGATATTAAAGAACCTTCATTTAATAGAAAACTTGCTGAATCAATTGGTTCATTTACCGAAGGCGGTGAGCTTTGGTATCAAAACAAAGGAGAGGAGCACGAAGCGTACGGTTTCAAAACAGATATTAAAATCAAAGCGATGTTGTTGTCTTTAAAAAACGGAAGTCAATTATTCCCGTGCAAAGATGATTATGATGATATGATTGCTTTTTCTCGTAACTACACAAAAAAAGTAGATGGAAAAGAGGTTGAGTATTTTGAAGTTTACACTCAAAATTTTACTTATTTATTTGAGAATTTAAAAGAATGGAAATCTGTAGAAGGTTACCCAAAAAAACAAGAATTAGATAAAATTCCCGCTGTTTTTGGTGAGCAGGAAAATGTTTCGTGGTATGATGTACAAGATTTAATCGAAAGGATTGAAACATTAGTTTCTGATCATGGAGAAGTGAACGACAGAAACGCTTATCCAATTCTTAAAGTAATTGGTAAACTTAAAAATTATCTGAATAAAGGACCAGGAGGTGGTGTTGAACTTGATAAAGATTCAGATATGAATTATTTATCATGGGATCAAGCAACCGATTCGATTAAACTCGAAATCGACAATCTTGTAAAAAATATCCAATTATTCTCACAAACTCCAAATATCTCTTTTGATGAGGTTAAATCTTTAGGCGCTCTTTCTGGAACAGCTTTAAAGATGTTATTCCTTGATGCACATCTTAAAGTAATGGAGAAAAGAGAGATTTATGACGAGTATCTGCAACGTCGAATTAATATCATTAAAAAAATCCTTGCAACGTTAAATCCCTCTTGGAGAACAGCAATTGACAATCTTGTTATCGAGCCAGAGATCGTTCCTTTAATGGTTGAAAACGAAAAAGAACAAGTCGAAATTGCTTTACTTAAAAATGGAGGTAAACAATTAGAATCTCACGAGAAATCTGTTAAGAATTGGCAAGGTCAAGATACTGAGGATTACGAAAAGATAAAGCAAGAAGAAACGGAAACGAGTAATAGGGATTATTTTAATCCTGTAAGTGAGTAAAATAAAAGTTATGAAATTTTCAATAGAAGTAGAACATGAAATCGGTGACAATGTTTATTGTAAAACAGACATGGAGCAAAGTCCAGGATTAGTACTAGGATATAGAATTACAAATTTAGGTGTTGAATATATTGTTTCTTTAAATTCAGAAACGATGATTTTTAATCTACTTGAATTATCTCCTATTAAAACAATTTATTAAATAACAATCAACCTGCTATCGGTTTTTCCGATGGTAGGTTTAAAATAACCATCAAATGAAAATAAATTTAGAGATTGAATTATTCAACATAGAGTTCAAGGAAGAAAATATTTTGGAGTATAAAATAGGAGTGAAGTCTTCTACTCCTATGTATACAAAAACAGAATATCCAATTGAGAATATATCAAAATCATTTAGTGATATTGAAAAAGCAAAAGAGTATATTGATTTAATAGTAAACGAAATCATATCTCATTTTCCTTTATCTGAAGAAAATATCAAAACAAAATTTTAGATTACAAAAAGAGGTTTTGAAACTGCTTAAAAAGAGAATTGTAACATGACAACTAATCAATTAATAGGATTTGGATTATTGATTTCAATTGTACCAATAATACTTTGGTTAACTATTTATTATGTCAAATATTTAAGAAAGAAGAAATAAATGACAATCGAAGAATTTATAAAAAGCGACGAAAAACTTGCAAGAATTGCAGCAGGTAAAAACTTGCAACAAATCGAAAAGCTATTTCAAAAATACATTTCGAAAGTAATTTCTTTGTATCAAAATTTTAACGGGGTTGATATGGGAAACATCAGCCCTCAGTTAAAAAAAGAAATTGAAAAACTAACCAAACAGCTTGCATTTGATTTAGAAAATCAAATCAATTCTGCAACGAAAGAGCAATGGTTGTTAGCTCAAGGAACTGCAACAAAATTCGTCGAAACTTATTTCGAGATTGATAAATTAAATAAAGTTACTCAAGATATTTTCCGAAATAATAATCTTGATAATTACTTGCAAGCTCGTAAGTCAAGATTAAATCAATTCAAGTTATCTGATCGTGTTTGGAAATATTCGAAGCAATTCGAAACTAACATCATTGATTCGTTGGAAATAGCTTTAAGAAATGGAGATTCAGCGCAAGTTTTAGCAAGGGATATTAAACAATATTTAAACGAACCCGAAAAGCTTTTTCGACGAGTTCGCGATGTTAAAGGTCAATTGCATTTGAGTAAAAATGCCGCAGCTTATAATCCGGGGCAAGGTGTTTACCGTTCAGCTCATAAGAATGCTTTAAGGCTTGCAAGTTCTGAGATTAACACTTACTACAAAGAATCAGAAAATCAACGCTGGAAGTCAATGGACTTTGTTGTTGGTTTTGAAATTAAGCGTTCGAATAATAAATTTGATTGTGGGTTATGTGATTCGTTGAAAGGACGTTATCCGAAAAGTTTTTTGTTTATTGGCTGGCATCCGAATTGCCGCTGCTATCAAATTCCAATTCTTAAACCAATCGAAATGTTTACAGATGAATTGAAAGGAGCTGTTAAGCCTTCTTATTCTCATTTGGGAAATTTTCAAACAACTGAGTTAAAAGAAATGCCTGCTAACTTCAAAGAACATTTGAAAGAAAAAGCAGACATTTATAAGGGATATAAAACGGTTCCTTATTGGGTTAGTTATCTTTAAACAACTCCTCGCTGATAAAGTATTTATTTTGATTAAATTCAATTACATGCACATGATTAAAGGCTTTTTCTACAACTTTTACAGATTTACCAAGTATTAAGTAATTTTCTTTTGGTAAAAATTGACCTTTAAAATGCAAACCCTCGCTTGTTTCTGCAAGGGTTATTTTTTTAGCTTCTTTATAAGTTATTTTGACTTTTTGAATTCTATATATTCTTTTTCTGTCATTGATTCAAGAAAATTCTTTACTTCTTTTTGTCCTAAACCCTTAAGAAGAAAAGAAACCTCTAGTTTCTGTCTTTTCTTTTTACTTAACTTCTCAAGTCTTTGAAATCCTAAAGATACAGGAGTGTCATTTTGTTTAAACATTTTATTAAGTTCTTTAAAACTTTCAATAACAGAATCTGTAATTTGATAAGTAGTTATAGTTTTTTGCTTTCTGTTTACTAATGTAGTTGACATAATTATTTATTTTATTATTATACGTTTTGTTTAATTTTCTTTTACAAATATACGAATAGTTTAATAATATACAATAGTTGAAATGTTAAAATTTATACAATATGTATATTTATATTATAAAATTAAATTAAAAGATTAATTTATGTACATTTGCAGTTAAACAAAATGTATAAGTAATGAAATTAAGAGTAAAGGAAATATGTAAGGAAAAAGGCTTAATGATGAAGGATCTAGCGGATAAAATCAATATTACCGAAGTTGGGTTATCGAAATCTTTAAACGGAAATCCTACAATACAAAGATTAGAAGAAATAGCAAACGCTTTGGAAGTTGATTTTTTAGAGCTTTTTATCCCGCAAAAAGGAAGTGAAACACCTATATATATAAAAGATGAAAAAGGAAATGAAACCGTTATAGGTTATATTTACAAGTAATTTTAAGGAGTAGACTAAGAGAATCTACTCCTTTTATTTTTAATAATATTGATTCGACACCCATCCAAGCCAAAAGTAATCAGTTTCATTTGCTTCTTTACCTTCTTTCAAATTGAATTTTATAGAAAAGTTATATCCGTCGTTATTCTTTGAAATTGAATAACGCTCTTTAATTCCTATTCCAATAGATGAAGTATTCAAAGCTTCTAAAACTGCATTTATAATTTCTTTTTGACCTGTGATTTTCATTAATTTTTAAATGTTGTTTAATACTAAATACTCAAAAAGAAATAAGAATATTATCACAATTAGTATTATCATCACTAAAATAAATATCCATTTTGCACTATTATTTCTATTAATTTTTGCCATATCTAGATGTTTAATCAAATTTAATCATTAAGATAATATAAAAATTACGTAAAACCGTAATTGGATATTATTTCTTTCCCGTAACTCGCTCTTATCTCGTCCTAAATCATACATCTTAAGCGAATCACCTTCAATAATTTTGTTTTAATCGATTTGAAATTAAAATCTCATATATGAAACAAAAATTACTTGAGTTACTTACTGCTAAATTTTTAGGGAAAGGCACTACTCGTAAAGACACATTGGCTCGATTAGCTTCTGCTTTTGCGACACAATGTACAACAGAAGAGGAAGTTCAGGCACTTATCGACAAGATTACAGTTGAACAGGTTACTGACTTTGAAAAAGAACACCGTTCGGAGGTAGATTCTGAAATTGCTAAAGCAACAAAAACTGCTTTAGATAATGCTGAAAAAGGTAAAGGTGGTGAAGGAACAGGAAATCCCGAACCTAAAAAGGAGGAAGGAGGAAATTCCGATCCAACTGATATTGCTTCAATCGTTGCGGCTGCTATAAAAGAAGCAAACGCTCCGTTATTGCAAGAAATTGCAACCATCAAAGCTGGAAAGACTACTGAAACAAGGCTTTCTCAAATCAACGATATTTTAAAAGAAGTAAAAGATGAAACTTTGAAAAATACTATTTCAAAGAATTTTCCTCGAATGTCTTTCGAAAATAACGAATCGTTTGCGGAATACTTAACGGAAATTCAAACTGATGTAGCAACATCAAATCAAACTTTTACTAATCAAGGTTTAACTAATCATATTCCAGGTAATGGAGGTGCGGGCAAAGGAGGTAAATTGTCCGATACTGAATATGATAACATGATGCAATCTTAAAAAAAAACAATTAAAATGGGAAAAGGACCATACGTTAATTTAACATCAAAAAAAGATTATCCATCAAATGGAAAGGATGAAGTTGTTTGGAGAAGCAAACTTGGTTACTATGACGGAGGTAGAACATTAGACGTATCTGCATTGACTGATGTCGCAGTTTACGCTGGGCATATTATCGTAAGAGATAAAACTACGGAAGTTTGTCGTCCTTTAGAAGTAACTGATAAAGCTTTTAATGACATCAAGGCAACTGATGAAATTATCGGTTTAACAGTTTCAACTGTGCCGAAAGAAAAAGCATTTGTAAGTATGGTTACAATTGGAATCGCTGCTGAAAATGCGCTTCCTTTTACTATGACTGCTGAACTTAAAGAGAAAGTTCAAAAAGCATTACTAGGATTACAATTTCATAAATAACAACTTAAATTAAAATTATAATGGCACAAACGCAATCATTATTTTTAAATTATACAGAAGCTCATTATGCAGGTTATATTTTAGCTAAGCATAAAAAAATTAATGGGCTTTCAGAAGGAGCTATTAAGCCTTATCTATTTCAACAGAAATTAGATCAAACTTATTCCGTGGATGGAAATTGGAAAACTGTTACAGGTTTATTCAAAAACGTTTTAGCGGATTATGTTGATATTGATTCTCCTGCGCCTTTAAAAGCTCGTGGTTCTCGTGGGATTGCAGAAGGTGAAATTCCAGATATTTCAAACAAATACGTTAAATCTGCTAAGCAATTACGTCAAATCAGAACAATGATTGCGACGTATGCAACTAATCCTGATTTAGGATCTGATTATGAAAAACAAATCATTCAGGAGTTATTCCGTGATGATGCAAATTCATTACAGAATATTTATGAATTACACGAATATTCATTTTTAAAAGGTTTTTCAAATGGAGTGTTTGAAGTAGATCAAGACGTATCTAATGGAGTTACTTTAAGAGCTGATTTCGGATACTTAGCAAAACATGAGTTTAAATCTGATAATTTCACAACTATTACTGTTGATGACATTAATAAAATTTATGAGCAATCGAAAGCAGATGGGAATGTTTTAGCTGAGGTTTATATTGATTCGTCTGCAATGGGTAAAATTAAAAAAGACCCATCATTTAAGGAGCAATTCGCCTTTAGTAAAGATATTGTTGCAGACGCGAGTAAATTACCAAACTTAACTTCTTCTAAAGTAAAAGAATTCTTTAAAGACGAATGGGGGTTAACTGTTGTAACAGATGGGGTAGATAGAACTTTTATCTCTCAAAAAGATGGTGCAGACACAACTGTTAAACCTTGGGCTGTAGGAGTAATGATTTTTACATCTTCTGTTAAGGTTGGTTCATTGATTTGGACTCATACAGAGGAATATTTTACACCTACTGAAGCTGTTAAATACCAATTAGTAGGCCATGTATTAATGAGTAAGTTCGGGACGACAGATCCAAAGTCAGAAGGCACAAAGGCCGAGACACGTGCTTTACCTGTCATAGGTGCTGTTGATGGTATTTATCGATTAGAAACTTCTGAAGCTCTTCCAACAGGTTAAAATTGTATATCATGGCAAAAGTAACAATCACTAAAACATTAGTAGAAAAAAACTCTCAGTTAGCGGAATTGCTAGCTGAGAGAAAAATCGAAGTAGGTTCAAAAATTGAGCAATCGGAATTAGACGAATTGTACAAAGTTTTAGAAACTACTGAATTGATTGAATTAACTCAGGAAGATTTAGACAAAGAACCAGGATTGGTTTCTAAAGGTTTTGAAGTTGGCCAAGTAATCCGAGTTAAAAAGAAAGTTGAGGTTCAAGATTCAAACACTTCTAACGCAGACGACGAAGGATTAGATAATTCTGCAAAATCCTACAAAGTAATCGCACGCTTCCGTGATAAAGACAACGAGAAAAAGATTTTCGAAATAGGAGAGGATATTCCCGTTGAGTTTGAAAGATCTCGAATTACTGATTTATTAGAACGTAAACTAATCTCAGAAGAGTAATTATGACAAACAAAGAATACATACAAAGCATAATGTCAAGAATAGGAGCGAATGTAAATGATACCACTATCTTATTTGCTGAAAATCCAACTTTGAACCCAGATGCACAATTGATTTTGAAAGACTGTGAAAAAGCTTTGTATGATTCTTTTTGTTCTTGGATTCCGATGTATGAAAGTGTATCCGAAGGTGATATGACAGTTAAATGGAATTGGAATGCGATTCGAATGATGTTAGGTCGATTGGCTGTAAAGTTAAAATTACCTAATCCTTTAGACGAAAATGAACCAACTGTAACAGCGATTAATCCATGGGGGCAATAGGACACATTCATTATTTATTTGTTGAAGATAATTCTTTGATTTACGACGAGGAAACAGGCGAAATGATTCCTAATCCAAACGGAATTAAGTTTATTTCTATGTGTCGTGAACAAGTTAATTCAAGTGGAAAAATGATTGCAGGGACTGACGGAATTACAATTGCTTTTAATTCACTAATTCATTTGGATAAATCAGTTTTACCGATTGATTTAGGTAAAACTATTATAGTTTCAAATGATTCTGAATGTAAAGATGTTCGAATCAAAGGAAGTGTTCTAAGATTTACACAAGGACTTTTACACAATAGATTATGGGTATAAAGCCAAATTTCTCAAATAAAGACTTAGATAAGCTGAATCAAATTATCATTGATGATACACTTCAAAAGTGTATTAGAGCTTATTTATACTTAGGAGAAAACGTTGTAGCACATGCAAAACAAAGCGTTGGTTTTACAGATCAGTCTGGAAATTTAAGATCATCTATTGGCTATGTACTTTTTGTGAATGGTCAAGTTTATAAAGAGTTTTATGAAGGTCAAGCATTAGGAACATCTGAAGGAAAACAATTTGCACGAGAATTAGCTTCTAAAGCAAAAAGAGCTCCTTTAGTTTTGGTATTTACAGCTGGTATGAATTACGCTTATTCAGTCGAATCAAGAGGTTATAACGTTCTTACAGCATCTGAGAATTACACAAAACAAGTGGCTGATATTATAATCAAACAAATGATGAAATAATTATGTATGATATTTTCGACGCAAACGAATTGCTTTTTAAAGCTTTAAATATTGATGAGGTAAAATCTGCTATAAAAGGAAAGTTGTATAATGATAGTCGTCCAATAAATTCACTGAACGAAGACATAGTCGTGAATACTATCACAATCACAACTGTTTTTAAACCGCAATTAGCGACTTCGAATATCAATATTTATGTTCCAGATTTAGAATTAGGAATTAAAAATTCAAGACGTTTAAAAGAAATTTCGAGAATCGTTCGTAAAGTATTTGAAGAACATCAATTCATAGGTAAATCAGTTTACATTTCAGATTTAGGAATCATCCAAGAACAAAACGGAAAAGAACATTATGTAAATCTTCGTATTCAATGGAGGATTTACGATCAAAAAACAAACTAATTATTAATTTATAAAAACGATATTATGGCTTATACATTTGGTTTAGCAAAAATATTAGTTGCAGAAGTTTTAGCAACAGGTTTAATGCCTGAAGCATCATCAATGACAAAAATCGGTGAAGTATTTGAAGACTCTGGTTCATTAGAACAAGAAGAAGGTGAATCAACTGAGTTCAAAGAAGAAGGAAATCCAATTCCTAAAGTGGTTATCACAAAGGCAGGAAAAATTACATTCAAATTTAATATTATGAATGTTGACCCTAAAATGATGGCTGATTATATCGGTGGATCAGTTGGTGTAACTTCAAAAGAATGGGAGTTTGATGGTAAAACAAAAACTGTTGAGAAAGCTTTATTCATTCAGCCGGAACAAGGAGTTTATTTTAAAATTCCAAGAGCTTCAATTTCTGCAGTATTATCTGGAGAAATGAATCAAAGTAATTTATTAACTATGAATTTTACAGTTACTCCATTGTCACCAGGTGATGGAAAACAATCTGTATTAGCAGGGTTAGTTTCTGAATTACCTACAGGGTAATCAAACAATTTAATATTTTATTACAAAAACCACTCTTTACAGGAGTGGTTTTGTTTTTATTCTCTATCTCCTGGAAGAGTGGTTTCAGTTATTGTTCCTGGTAAAGTATTGCCGCCGCCGCCATTTTTAGGAACTACGTATAAAAAGAATAACTCATCAGGTCCTGTACATTTTACTACCGTATAGCCACTTTCTATCCATGTGTCTCTTGAAACAGCATTTTCATTACATTGTCCATTTTTTTGCTGTTCTTGTGTTGGGACTAAATAAGCAGGATCACCATCTCTAAATCCATCATTTATTTGTGATTGCCCAAAAGCAAAACTTCCTAAAGTAACAATTGTTGCAAATAATAATTTTTTCATAAAATCTTTTGTGTTTAGAACAACTAACTTAAAATATAAATAAATGAAATACAATTTGTTTATGAATAATTTATTTTTATTTTATAGGGTATTGTGTTTCCCGTAACTCACTCTTAACTCAGCCGATTTCACAATAACAAATTCTTGGTCCTTCGCCACCTTTGTATAAAACGAAATGCATGGATCAAAAAGATATACAAAGAGAAGAGATCAAGACTTTAATTGAAGCTCCGTACGAGTTTGAAGTAGAATATAACAAGAAAGTAATTGTTCAAGAAAAGTTCTTTTTTGGATTAATTCCTTATGAAAAGTGTGAGGTTCAAAAAGTAAAAGAAAAGTTCGAAATCAAACCTTGTACATTATCCACATTGGACCGACTTTGCCAATATCAAATTGAATTATTCATTGATGAAAATAAATTAAACGATGAAGTCGATATTTTCAATGAAACAAAAGTAATCGCTGCTAAAAATTCAAAATTAATGGCAAATATTGTTGCGGTTGCTGTGCTTGGAATTGATTATTCAAAATCAGAATTCAAACGAGTTTCAACTATTCTTTTTGATTCGCTTACTCCAGCAATGCTTTTCGATATTATTAACGAAATTCTTAAATCTCAGGATCTTGCAAATTTTATGAACTCTACTCGATTAGCATCGATAAAGATGACGATAAGTCCAAACGAAGTAGAGTAACTGGAATGAAAAGTACTTATGGAACAAGAGCTTCAATTTGTGCGCATTTCAGTTGGACACTTGATTACTTAGAAAATCAAATCCCTTGGTCAAAAGTAATTCGTTTAATGGCAGATTTACCTTCATACGATTATGATGATGACGAAAATACAAATTCCCAAACAAAAAAAGCAGTAAAAATAACAGAACAGAACGCAGATGACATTCTTAAAATGTTTCAAAGCTAATGGAGATAAGTAACGGAAGATTAGGATATACTCAAGATCTAGACAATCAAAGATTTTTAAATGCACTTCGACAATCAAATCGAGGTGTAACGGACTTTAATGCCCATTTACAAAGTAACTTTAATCAATCATTAATTTCTGTTGATGATTTAGTAAAAGGAGTTACAGCATTTCTTACAATTGACATGGCGCGCGATTTTGTTACTCAAATGGTAAAGATCCGCGGTGAGTTTGAACAGACTGAAATTGCATTTAATACAATGCTTCAATCAAGGGAGAAAGGAAATGCTTTGATGAAGGAAATGGTTGATCTCGCAAAGAACACGCCTATGCAATTTAGCGAGGTTTCAAAAGGAGCAAAACAACTTTTAGCATACCAAGTTGAAACCGAAAAGTTAACAGAAACACTTTCGATGCTTGGCGATATTTCGAGTGGACTTGGAGTGCCTTTATCGCGTTTGATTTTAGTTTACGGACAAGTAAAAGCTAAAGGTCGTTTAATGGGTGATGATTTGCGTCAATTTACCGAAGCTGGTGTTCCAATGATTGCAATGATTGCTAAAAATATGGGAGTAGCTCAATCTGCTGTTGCTGATATGGTTTCTGAAGGGAAAGTTGGTTTTAAAGAAGTTGAAAAAGTTCTTCAGGATTTAACTTCTCAAGGTGGTTTATTTTACAATATGATGGAAGAGCAATCTAAAACTATTCCTGGACAAATAGCTAAACTTCAAGATGAAATAGAGCAAATGTTTAATAATATCGGTAAAGATTCTCAAGGATTTGTTTCTGATGTTATTGGAGGTGCTTCTACTATTGTTGAGAATTATGAAGCAATTGGAAGTGTTTTAGAAAAGCTTGTAATTGGATATGGAGTTTATAGAGCGGCATTAATAGCAACATCTGTAATAGAATCATATAGAAGTAAAACTCTTGCGACAGAAATTGCAAGTCTTGGGATTTCGGAAAAAATGCAATTAGGAAGAGCAGCAGTTTCAGTAAGGCAAGCAGAAGCGTTAAAAAGAGAAGCTTTGGCTGAAAATGAGCTTGCAATTTCTAAAGTAAGAAGTATGCAAGCTGGTAAATCTGCTCAGCTTATAAAATATCAAGAAGCATTAGCGTCTTTAAATGCTGCTCATGCATCAAAGATTCAAGCAGAAACAGAAGTTGCCGCAGCAACGGTTAAGTATAATGCATTACGAGGTAGTCATTTTATAAAAAGAGAGCAATTAGCTTTACAAGAGTTAGAAATAGCGCAAACAAATTTAGTTACTCAAACACAAAATGTAAATTCTGCCAGTATTGCACTTAATACAGAACAAAAGAATCTTAATGTAGTATCTACAGAACTTTTGAATGCTACTTTAGCTCAATCTACAACACAAACTTCGTTAGACACTGCAAGACGTGTAGAAAACGAAGCTGTAACTAATTTACAGACTGTTTCAAATACTAGATTAACAACAGCTCAAAGTTTAAGAGTAATAGCAACTACAGCCGCAGCAAGAGCAGAAGCTATTTTAAACGCAACAATGTTAAATAATCCTGTTGTTTTATTATCAATCGGCTTCATAGCTTTTACAGCTATTCTATATAAAGTAATAACTGCTCTTGATGCAACTGAAAAAGCTCAACAGAAATTAATTGAAGTAGAAGGTGAGGCTCAAAAATCTATTGCATCTGAAAAATTAGAACTTGAGAGATTAATTGAAATTGCAAAAGATGATAAAAAATCGAAAGAAGAAAGAGAGAAAGCAATTGATAAATTAAATGAAAAATCACCAGAGTATTTAGGGAATTTAACTTTAGAAAAAATAAATACTCAAGAAGCTACAAAAGCGGTAAATGATTATACAGATGCTTTATATAAAAATGCGAAGGCAAAGGCAATGCAAATTTCATACGAAAAACTAGTTGCTGATGAACAAGATATTTGGTCTAATTTTTATAAAAATAGTACTAATCCTGATTTGCTACAAAGAGGTTCAAATTCTTTTTGGAAAATGTTTGGTGTAGAGACTAAGAAAATTAAAAATGAAACAGACCTAAGAAATCATATAATTGAGTTATATGGAAAAGATGCTGTTAAGAATGCAAAAATCTATGAGGAAAATGTAAATAGATATCTCAAATCAATAGGTCATGATGAATTAGCTTCTTTGAGAACTCAACGAGAATTAATTGGAGAACAATTAAAAGGAATGACCACAGATTTAGAAGGTGAAAGTGATAAAAAGGAAACTGTTCAAACTAAATCATCGGTAAAAAATAAAGCATATTGGGAAGAACAAAAAAAGCAAGCATCTGACGCGAGAGATGCATTAGCTAGTTCAGCTAAAGGAGGTTCAGAATGGAATAGGTTAACTAAACAAATTGATGAAGCTAATAATGCTTTGCAAGCTTATAACGATTCATATAAAAAACCAAAAAAAGAAAAAGACCCTGTTGAGATTTACAAAAAACAGGTTTCGGAAATTGAAAAACAATACGAACAATACTTAAAAATTTTAGATTCTAACGATGTTACATTCGCTACTGAAAAAGCTATTTTAAAAGCTCAATTAGAAAGTAAAGGTGCTTCTTATGAGGAATATTTACGTGCGCAACAAAAAGAATTAGTAAAGACTGCAAAAACTTCTGATGTATCCAGAAAAAAACTTTTACTGATTAACGAGGAACTTTTAAAGTTAAGTAAGCATAGTGAATTACAAATTTTCAAAGATGAATTTGAAAAACAACTTGATGATTTAGATTCTGTAATTGAAAAACTATATGAAGTTCAAGATTTAAAAGAATCATTGATAGGTAAATCAGATCCATTAAGCATCAAGAAAATTGAGTTTATTGATGAAAAACAAAAAGAGCTTTTAAAGGATTCAGAAAATGCCGCTAGAAGTCTATTTAAAACTTTAACTGATGAATCAAAACCATTAGATGCAATCAATAAAAAGTTTGATGCTCAATTATTCTTACTTAAAAAGAAAATCAATGATGCAAATGAAGAGATTAGTAAACTAACTATTTCTGCTAAATCTTCTCCAGAAGGTTCTAACGAACGAATTAAGATTGAAGAGCAAATTTTAAAACTAAAAAAAGAAATCCTTGACACTCAAAACTTAATTGACTTCAACGAGAGTAAAAGAACCGTTGAAACCAAGAATGTAACTAATAATACTGATTATAATAAACTTCTTTCTGAATATCAATCTTATGAAGATAAGATTAAGGCTATTGATGATAAAATGAACGCTGATTTATTAACGAATCAAACTTATTATGAAACTCAAAAAAAATCTTTAATCGAACAAGGTAAACTTGATGAAATTAAAGCTTTAGAGGATATTAAAAACGCTAAAGATGTTCAGATTAAAAAACAAGCTTCTGACGATACTTCGGATATTGCAAAGAATCAATTAATGGGTACTGAGGAGTGGGCAAATTTATTTTCTAATATGGATGAAATGACTTTCCAACAAATCGATAATTTAATAAAACAAATAGAAGGTCAGTTCAATCAATTGAAAGGAAAGTTTAACCCGATTGATTTAAAAGTTATTCTAAAACAATTAAATCAAGCTAAAAATTTAGTGATTGAGAAAAACCCTTTTGGTTCGTTAGCTGTTGGTTTAGCTGATTTGTTTAAAGGCGCAGAAGAGGAAACTAATTCAAGTGCTGAAGGTATCACTACTAAATGGAATAGAGTAGCTAAATCTTTAACAGGGACTTTTGATTTTATCAATGATGCTATTGATTCAGCGGGAGTTTTAAAAGAATTTCTTGGAGAAACAGCTAGTAGCGCTATGGAAACTACGCAAACTGTTTTAGGAATTGGATCTAGTGTTTTAGCAGTATCTCAAATGACAACAGAAGGTATTAAAGGGGTTGAACGAGCATCTGTAATCCTTGCGATTATCTCTGCAGTAATTCAAATTGCAACTAAAATAGCAAAATTATTATCCAATATCTTCTCTAAAGACAAGAAAAAGCAAAAAGAGATTAATAAGCATAAAGAAGCTGTTGACAAACTAACAAAATCTTATAAAGATTTAGAGGACGCGACTAAGCGCGCTCTTGGTTCCGATGTTTATTCAGGTCAAAAACAAATGATTGATAATCTGAAACAACAACAGATTGAATATCAAAAAATGATTGAACTTGAAAAAAGGAAAAAGAAAAAGGATAACGGAAAAATCAAAGAATGGGAAGATGCTCTTAGAGATTCTAAAAATACAATTCAAGATATACTAGAAGAAATAACAGAAGATGTTGTACAAACTAATGCTAAAGATTTGGCTTCTGAGTTAGGTGATGCTCTTGTCGAGGCATTCGGTAAAGGTGAAGATGCTGCAAAGGCATTCGCTGAGGTTGCGAATAATGTCTTGAAAAATGCGGTCTTAAATCAACTAAAAAAACAATTCTTAGAAAAGCAATTGCAGTCTGCACTTGATAAGCTTTACAAAGATATGGGAGGTGATAATGAAGGTAATTTTAATTTCAACGGATTATCTCCAGAAGAACAACAAGAATTTAGAGACAAAATAAAAGAAATATCTCAGAATTTCAGTTCAATGTTAGGTGAGTATTCTGACTTGTTCAAAGACATTATTGATCCAAATGAAACTGCAATGGCTGGAGCAATAAAAGGAATGTCAGAAGAAACAGGTAATGCTTTGCTGGGGCAGTTTAATGCAATGCGTATTCATCAAAAAGAATTAGTAACAATCAACTTAGATTCGAATAAAATACTATTAAATAGCTTAGACAGATTAGCAAATATCGATTATAACACAAGAAGTGTTTTACCACTATTAGAAAAATTAATTAACAGAATAGATAACGCAGGACGAGCTTATGGATTTTAATAATATAAAAACTGAAGCTCTAAAAAGAGCAAAACAAAACGAAATATATGAGGATTGGGCGGTTAAAATGGAAAATGCCCAATCTTTGGATGAGCTACTTGATATGTATATTAAGGGAATTGATTTTTCATTTTCAACAGGATTTCTTTCAAATGATTTTATACGAAGAAATTTAAAAGGAGAAATGGAACAAAAAGGAATTTTCATTGATGATTCAATAGATTTAAATAATCAAAGAGAGGTGGTTTGTCTTGGAGATACACGATTAAATTATTTAGGTGACGAGTTCTCAGTTTCTCAAATGTATTTGCGAGATAATGTAAAAGCTCGATTAATTGTTCGAGATAGTGCATTTATTATGATTGATATTTTTGATAATGTTCAGCTAGAAATTGAAGCAAGTGACAAAGCAAATGTTCGCGTAAATTGTTATAAAGGAGCGAAAGTTACTTTCAAAAGTATTGATGAAAGTTATGTGAAAGTATCTAATAAACATTCAAAAACTTACGAATGAATCCAGTAGTTTATTTACTAGACAATATACCCTTTAAAAATTACAATGTTTATGTTTCTGATTCTTCAAATCTATTTGATAAGGCTTCTGTAAAGGAAAATCAAAAGAAAGATTGGAGCGATGAGCATGGTTATGATATTGATTTGCAATCACGTTATCATAATTCTAAAACGATTACAATTGATTGCTTTATTCCTGCTGATTCATTGAAAGAATGTATTGATAAGTACAATGATTTCTATAACGCTTTAGATCAAAAAGGATCTCGCAGATTATCAGTTATAGCTAATGATTTAAGAATGGAATATCAAGTTTTCAGGCAAGATACAGCTGAAAATAAATTGAATTACGATGATTCGAATGCAGTAGGTACTTTTAAGTTAAAATTGATTGAGAATATGCCTGTTAAGCGTATTTTAAAATCAACTCAAAAAATTACTACTATCGGTTTAAAATCTAATAAAATTTTAGTCATTAATTGGAGTGATGGAAGTGAAGAATATACATCACCAAATGTTGAATTGTATTCTCATACTTATCTTACTACAGGTATTTTCTATCCAATGATTTTAGGTGATTTAGATTCAATCACATTGTTTAACTCAAATGCTACTATTCTATGGAACAGATTTTAGTTAAGCGCTCAGATAATGTTGACTATCTTTTAGAAGATAGAAATAAAGGAGTGTTTGTCTCATCAATCATTCAATCAACTGAATTAAGAAGTAATGATGTTATTAATGTTGAACTTATCAGTCGTGAATTTATCAATTTTACCATTGGAGATTCTTTTTATTATTTAGGTCAAAAATATACGTTAAATCAGATCCCGCGATACTTTAAAAATAGTTCAAATGATTTTCAATATTCAATAACATTTGAAGGAGTAATGTTCGATTTGCGTCGAGCTTCTTATGATGTAAATATTGACACAACAGGCTCGGCGATTTATGGCGAAACATTAACAGCTGATTTAGAATTATTCGCTACTATTTTAATTGAAAACATCAATCGTGTTTTTCCTGATAAATGGGTTTTAGGTGAAATTCCAGCTGAAACAGAAACGAAAACAATTACATTTTCAGAAGAAGAGAATTGTTTAGCTGCCTTACAAATGTTATGCGATGAATATGATACTGATTTTATCATTAAAACAGATAACAACGGAGTTAACATTCTAAACTTTAAGCAAGTAGGAAATGAAATTCCTTTAGAGTTTAAAGTTGGTTTTCAAAAAGGACTTTATACGTTAACTCGTGAAAAAGTTGATGCAAGCGATATTGTTACTCGTTTAAAAGTTTATGGCTCAGACAAGAATTTAGGAACAGATTACCGTGCTAACCGATTGGTACTAAAAGATAGAAACAAACCAAATTCCTACATTGAAAATACGCAAGCGGTCGCTAAATATGGAATTTACGAATCAACAAAAATCTTTGATGATATTTATCCAAGACGCAAAGGAAAAGTAACTTCTATAAATTCGGATTCGGTTTACAAATTTTCTGATTCGTCAATGGATTTTGATTTAAAAGAAAAGGAAAATGGAAACACGAAGTATTTGATCAATGGAACTGCTGCAAAAATTCATTTTAATACAGGTGATTTATCTGGATACGAGTTTGATGTGCATACTTATGACAACACTCTTAAAGAGTTTCATATTATCAAATTTGCTGATGAAAATGGATATGAATTTCCATCAAAAGATAATGACGCATTTCGAATTGCTGTTGGTGATGAGTATGTGATTTTAGATATTCAAATGCCACAATCATATATTGATAACGCGGAAGCAGAACTTTTTGAAAAGGCAAATGAGTATCTATCAGATAAGCTTGAGCCTAATATTCAGTATTTACTTGATGTAGACACTTTACATCTTCAACGAATTTTAAATAATACAGTTACTCATTTCTTTTCAATTGGTGATTTTATTAAAGTTGTTGACGAAGATTTTGATATTAATCGTTACATCAGAATTAAATCGATTGAAAGAGATTTAAGAAATCCATTTGATTATAAATTAACGCTTTCAGATTCAAAAATTACAAACTTTCTGAGCGGAACTATTCCAGGCGAAATCAATACGATTAAAAACATTATCAAGATTAATAATCTAAATAACCCTGCAAAAGCACGTCGTAATTGGAAAGATGCTCAAGAGGTTTTAAATATGGTTTTTGACGTAGAAGGCGATTATTATACTGAGAAGATTAAGCCAAATTCTATCGAAACAACTCACCTGCAAGTCGGTGCTAAGTCAATGCAATTTAACCTAATCGATTCATTTTTCGAACCTAATTTTGAGGGTAATCCAAATAAAATTAGATGGTCCACTTGTAAGCTTGTGCATTTTACTATTTCGGATAAAATAGTTGATTGGCAGATACAAGGAGGACAAAAGGATTTAGAGTCGAATAAGCCATATTATTTGTATGTAAAATGTAGTAAAACAAATAATATAGGTGTAATTGAAATTACGGAAACACAGTATACAGTTGATCAAGTAGGTAGTTATTATTTCTTAATAGGAATTATTAATACTTATTCAGAAGATGTTAAAGCTCGTGAAATATCATTGATGTATGGTTTTACAACTGTTTCGGGACGATTTATTAAAACAGGGCGTATCGAATCGAGTGGTGGAGGTGATACTTATTTTGATTTAGATACAGGAGAAATAAGTGGAAGAATAACTTTTTTAGATGGTTCAGAAGCTTATGAGCAGATTTATGGTGGAATTGTTATCGGTGGTGAAAATCTATTAAGCGGTTCAAGTACTCAGCAATTAGGCTATGATTTGGAAGAAGATAAAAAATCGAGATACGCAGGTCAATTAAAAGAATTTTGTTTGTCCGTTGATGTCACTTTACCAACTGATATGGATGTTTGTTTTTATATTATTGGAAGGAAAAACGATAATACTGCAGAAACTTTAGGTTATAAAGTTTTTGAAGGTGTAAAAGCAAATAAAAGAAATCGAGTATACGCATCTTTTGAATGTGATATTTCTACTTATAAAAAGTTTTTCCTTATTCTTAAAAACGAAGCAAACGATCAAGATGTTGAAGTTGAATTTTTACAACCAAAACTTGAGCTTGGAAAATTTCCAACTGATTACTCGGAAAGTGGTAACGATATAAAAGTTTATAATGAAAATCGCATTAAAGAAATTGAAGAAAAAGCAAGTTTTTTAAGTACAACAATCTCAGGTAACATTGTTGCTACAGGCATGTTGATGGTTGGTGATGTTAAAGGTGCAAATGCAGGGATTAGTGGTTTCACCGAAAATGGTAAACAATCAGTTCGTTTTTGGGCAGGAGCTAAAGCTTCTGATCGTGTGAATGCAATTTTCAGAGTACTTGATGATGGTTCTGTTTATATGTCTAATGCTTATGTGAAAGGCGAAGTACATGCTACAAGCGGAACTTTCACAGGTCGAATTGAAGCGAATTCAGGATATATCGGAGGTTTGACTTTACAGGATAAATTACTGACAACTACAGATATTAATTCAGGTATTTGGTTTACTTACGAAAATGATAATTATAAATCATCTATTCGAATGGGAAATAATATTGGAACAGGAATTTTACCTGAACAAAATTATTATCCTTTTTTGATGATTCAAAATCAAGCTAAAAAAGTAGTTACACCATGGGAATCATTTAAAGCTGGAATTCATTTAGATATGAAATCATTCAATGATGATATTCTCTCATATCCAGCCATCGAAGTAAAAAATGGTCATTATCAAGGATTGGCATTTAATACCGAAACTTTCACTAGCGGTCAAACAATTAATAGAGATACAGATTTTGGTTATGTGGCTTCTAGTGATGGCTCAAGCCCTATAATTAAATTACCTCTAAATCCACGTCAAGGAAAATTTCTAATACTTATTAATCCAACGGAAAATAATTACACTACAGTTGAGGGGAATGGTAAAAAGATAGGATATAAGTTTTCTAGTGGCATGGCGGCAATTCAATTTACAAGAACAGCTGTTTTAATTTATTCAGGAAACATGTGGCATATAATAACAACTAGTTAGTTAATAAAATAATAATGGAAAATAGACAAGTTACAATCAATATCAACGATACTTCGCCTTTAGCGAATACAGCTTACGTTGATACAGGGAAAGAAAATAAAGTTTATAATAAAGCTCAGGTAAATGAACTTTTAGAAGATGTGCGCGAAGGTACTTTAGGAAGTATTTCGCCTTCTCAAAAGCTACCAGAATTAAACTCGCTTCCTGATGGAAATTACTATGCATCAGAAGCTGGAACGTATGCTTTTGGAGTAACAGTTCCAAATGGTTGGCAGTATAGATTCAATAAAACAGTTGCAACTTGGAAGGTTTTGACAAAAGTTCAAATCCCAATGCAAGATTTAACTGCAATTGAAACGAAAGTTAATAACAATGAAAAGAAAGTAGATGAGTTCATCCGTGATTTCGCTGTAACAACCGACACGGAATTTGATTCAGAATCCAAAAATGCAATTTCAAACAGTGCTGTAGCGCCATTAGCTACAATGTTAAGCGGATTTTTAACGGCTGATTATGACGAAGTTGTAGATGCTGATATGAGTGGTTCGATAGTTGGTTTGATGAAATCTGATGAAATTTCAATTAGTGATAAGGGTTATAAGTATAAGAAAATAATACTTGATAAAGCATATAATTATGTAAACTTTAAAGGCTATCGCCCTCAGGTTCTCGCTGCAGGGATTAATTCACACCCTTGCTTGATAGCTGTTACTTCTTCAGGAAATAAAATAGTACTAATTGAAAGTGATGTAGCGGGTAACAATCAAACAATTTTTGAAAAGAAAGTTGCATTACCAGCTAATACAACTCATATTTATGTTAATTGGAATAACACTGATGTTGCTTTAAATCAAATACCAAAAACTACACTATTTCTTCAAAAAAGTGGAACATCAGAAGAAAATGCTGTAAAAGAATATATTGATAAAAAAACAGCTGCGTTAGATTCATTAAATGGTGAAAAAGAAATTAAATTAGTTTATACTAATTTGGGGATATATGATAAAAATGGGTTTTTATTTACTGGTAGTAGATTTCTATTTAGATCAACTATTATTCCAATCACTTCAAATGCGGTTTCTTTTCGTTTCAAAGGAAATCAAGCCGCAATAGGTAATAATTGGAATCCTGGAACAGAAGGATACAGTTGCGTTGCTTTTAAAATGTCAGACGATACGTTTAGTATCTCCTTACATCCAATTCTCACTACTTCTAAAATGATTGATAAAACTTTTTCCATACCTAATGGAGCGAAGGAAATTTATTTATCTTGGCAAAATTTAGCTGATTCAGGAGGTAATGCTATTTTACCAGAATTATTTTTTATTGACGAGCCTTTAACTTTAGATGAATATTTATCATCTATAACTTCGAAAGTGCCGAAAAGTCATAAATACGACTTGTCTTGGCGTAATTTCTTAGGAAATAATAAAGTGAATGTTTCGGAATCATTTGTAACAGGTACACAACAGCAAAGGCTGCAACAAGCTTTAGATTTTGCAGAAAGAAAATCAATTACTTTGATTCTAGGTAAAGACCATTTAAGTGGCTCTACAACTTGGAATATTGAAAGCAGTTTACTGATAGGAGATGATACGGCTTTGGTTATTGAGAAAGGAATTAATATTAAATTTTCAAAGAATTATGTGGTTGATACAATAATAAGAAATAAAGGTATTGGAACAATTCAAGGCGCAGCTCTCCATTCTACTGATTATATGACAGGGACAGGTCGAACGTCTAAAAATAAAAATATAATCATTTTAGGAGCTGGTGAAGAACATACGCTAATTGAAGGCTCTGATATTCCATATCGCGCTAACCGACCGTTTACTAATACAGAAGAAGATTGGGTAGGTGACGAGTACGGTTGGCGAACTCTATCTATTTTGATGTGCAACGTTGATGGTCTTGAAATAGGTGGATTTTCACTACGAAAACCAAAATGTTGGATGATCCCAATTTTTAACTCCTCAAATCTTTGGATTCACGATTTAGATTTACTTTCTCGTGTACGTAATGGGGATGGTGTAGATATAATAGGATGTAACGGCGGTATTGTTGAAAATGTATTTAATGACTTGTTTGATGATGCTGTTTTTGTAGGTTATGTATCAAAAAGGAATGTAAATTTTCCTCATTACCAGTACATATACCCGACGCCTCCTAATATTTTAGAGGTAAAGGAAAAACCTATAAGTTTTCAAGATACATCTAATATTGATATAAAAAATATTAGCGGAAATTCGCGCTCAGTACTATGTCGTGTGATGGTCGTTGACGGTCCGAAAGTTTCTAATGTCTCAGTAAACGGTCTTATATCTTACAACCTCGGACGTGCGGGTTTATGTTGTTTTACAGTAGAAGGCAGTTATGAAGGAAATATCACGCCTCCAGCATCTGTAGGAGATATTACGAATATTTCAGCAAATAATATTATCGCTTCAAATGCTAGTTTTGGTTTTGGTGAAGTTTGTCGCGTTGAAGCTATGGCGAGAAATATTTGGATAAATAATGTAACTAATAAGACTTCTTCGAGAACTATTAACACTGGTTTAGATGCAAGTGTGAAGGTAACTAATGTTAAATAATTTATATATTTGCTCATATACATTATATGAGCAAATTTTTACATTTTCCTAATCTTAACGCATTGCGAGCTATAGCAGCTCTATTGGTATTAATTCATCATACAGAGCAGATTAAGAATTCTTTCAATCTTGATAGTTTTTGGAATGTTCCTTTTTTCAATGTTATAGGAAAATTAGGCGTTGTATTATTTTTTGTTTTAAGTGGGTTTTTAATTACTTATTTACTTTTAAATGAAGAAAAAAACACGAATAAAATAAACGTAAAAAGATTCTATTTTAGGCGTGTTTTAAAAATTTGGCCATTGTATTATTTTATAATTTTTCTATCTTATTTTGTATTTCCTTACATAAGCGTCTTATCAATTGATAATATTCAAAATGAAGTGATTTCTGTAAAAACCTTTCTGTTATACATTTTCATGCTTCCTAATTTGGTCTTGTCTAATTTTGGAGTAGTACCATACGCTTCTCAAGCGTGGTCAATTGGTACGGAAGAGCAATTCTATTTAATCTGGCCATTGTTATTTATCTTGTTTCGTAAAAACAAAATGTTATTAATGCTTTCTGTTATAATAGGATATATCGGAGTAAAATATTACTTAACAATCAATCCTAAAAATCTTTTCGGAATTAATTTGTTAGATTTCTGGAATACTTTTAATATAGATTGTATGGCGATAGGTGGTCTGACAGCTATTTTAAGTTTTAAAAAATCAAAGGTTTTAAATTGCATTAATAATAATTATGTGTTTTATTTATCAACTTTAATAGTCATTATATTGATGATCTTCGGTGTTAATTTTGGATTCTTTCATTACGAAATTTACGCTATTTTATTCGCAATAATTATTTTGAATTTAGCTACAAATAAAGCTTTGGAGGTTATTTTAGAAAATAAGATGTTTAATTACTTAGGAGGTATTTCTTACGGAATTTATATGTACCAATCAATTGCGATAGTAATTGCAATTAAGCTTTCAATTTATTTTAATCTTGAATTATTAATCTATCCTGTGTCTCTTAGTTTAACTTTATTATTTTCACATCTTTCTTTTAATTATTTAGAAAAACCATTTTTAAAACTGAAAAACAAATTTTCATAAAGATTTAAAAACTAAAAAGAGTATTGCAATCAATATAGCTGTTACAATTATAACATCTGTGGCAGTAATGGAATTACTTCCAAATTTAGAATTTCTCTTTTTTGACATAGGACTGTTGATTATTGCAAAAGTAAATTAATATTTATTAGTTTATACATTATCTCACTCTTATCTTTCTAAAAAACACTACAAAAACCCCACTTCGTTGATTTAGTTTTACAAAACATTGTTAGCGCCTTACTTAACAATGTATTAATGAATCAAATTTTTATTTATCCTGATTGGATATTATTTATTGCACTTACTTTTTTAATGGCAATTGACTTTATGACTGGCTTTATGAAAGCTAAGTTTTTGAAAGTAAATCGAAGCTCAGAAGCCTTTCGGAAAACAGTTAAGAAAATCATTCAATACTGCTCAGCTATTATTGTTGTCATCGTTATTCTCAATCTTATGCGATTTGATCAGTCAAATCAATTCTTTAAAGATTATTCTAATTGGTTGCAAAATGGAGTAATTGTACTAATGGTATATATTGAATTAACATCTATACTCGAAAATGCTATTGCAATTGATAAGACTTCAACATTTTCAAAAGTATTTATTATTCCGTTTCATCGACTTTTAACCTTACAATTAAAGTCTAATCCAATGTATAGCTTTAGTCAAGAAGAACAACGAAAAGTTGAAGTGAATAAATTAAAACGTCAAAAAGAGATACTGTAATGCTAGTAGATTTTCAAAAAAAATATGGATTGGTAGCCGACGGAAAGTTTGGACCAATCACAGCAAAAAAAATAGTTGAAGTTTTCAATATTAAACATCCTGCTCAATTTTTTGGGCAGGTTTGCCATGAATCGGCAAATATGACTTTGAAAGAAGAAAACTTGAATTATACCGCAAGTCGATTACAAGAAGTATTTCCTAAGTATTTTCCAACTTACGCAAAAGCTAAGGAATATGAACGAAGCCCAGAGAAGTTAGGAAACTTAGTATACGGTGGACGGATGGGAAACAAAAACCCAAATGACGGATATTACTTTCGTGGGCGTGGAGCGCTTCAATTAACGGGACGTGACAATTATAAAGCGTTCGAGAATTGGTTAGTTTCAAAGGGTTTATGTAAGTCAAATGAAATCATGCTGAATCCTGATTTAGTTTGGAAAGACTTTTATATCGAATCTGCTATTTTCTTTTTCGATAAAAACAATCTATGGAATATCACAGATGTTTTAAAATTGACTAAAAAAGTTAATGGCGGGACTAATGGACTTCAAGATAGAATAAACAAAACTATGCAATATGAAAAGTGGTTTTAATATGAAATTTATAACAAAACACAGAAAATTATTTGGTTACTTACTTGCTGTAATCGCAGTAGGAGCAATATTTTATTTTATAGGTCGAAAAGACGAGAAGGTTAAAACAGTTTATAAAGATAAAATTGTTTATAAAGATAGTATTCGAACTATTACAAAAACGATTGAAGGTAAAGAAAAAGAGGTTATTCGTTATCGTGATCGCGTTAATTATTTAAAGAAAAAAGAAAAGGAAATTATTTATGATACTGCAATTTGTGCCGAAATAGTTTCAAACCTCAAAGAGCAAATTAACAACCAAGATACTATTATCTTCAAAAAGGATTCGATTATTTACCTAACTAATGAGATTATTAATTACCAGGAGAAAATTATAAACATCAAACCAAAGCCTAAGCGATTTGGTTTAGGGATACAAGCTGGTTATGGGATTTCTAACGAAAGATTTTCACCATATCTCGGTGCTGGTATAAGTATAAATATTTTGAGGTTTTAATTTTAAAGTGGTCGAATTTGACCACTTTTTTATATAAAAACCTCATCCAGCTTTAGGGGATTTCGTGAAAATATTTTAAAAATAATTGTAAAAAAGTTTGGTAAATAGTATTAATATTAATACCTTTGAAGTGTTGATTAAGTAAAAGAGTTCTATGAAGTATTCGGAATTAGAGCGGAAGCTCAAAAAGGCAAAGTGTTACGACACTGGCGAAACGATGAACGGACATCCATTGTGGTTTAGTCCAAAAACGAAAAAATATTTTCAAACAAGTCATCACAAAAGCCAAGAGGTTAAAAACGGAACGTTGAAAGCTATTTTAAAAGATGCAGGGTTGTAAAACCCTGCTTTTTATCAAATTAAAAAAAAATTATGAAAAATAAAGTAAATGCATACATAGAGCGCGGTAATGATGGAACATTCGGCGTGTATATTGATTTAGACGACAAAACCTTAAATTATGGTATTTCAGCAAATGGTAAAACTGTTGAAGAGGCTATAAATGATTTTAATAATTCTTATATTGAAATGAAAAATTTTCATTCAAAAAAAGGAATTGATTTTGTTGAAGCTGAATTTATATTTAAGCAAGATGTAGCATCTTTTTTGCAATATTATAGTAAAATATTTACATTAGCAGGATTAGAAAGATTAACAGGTATTAATCAAGCTCAATTAAGTCATTATTTGAATGGTGTTAAAAAACCAAGAAAAGAAACAGTTGAAAAAATAGAAACTAAAATACACGAGTTAGGTAAAGAATTAACTACTTTAGAATTTACTTAGTCAACAACTTTTATTCTAAATAGTTTGCCACTCTGAAAAGGGTGGCTTTTTTGTTCCCCGAAAACTGATGAGGTTTATATTATTAAAAGCACAGAGGGGCATCAATGTCCTTCTGTGCTTTTTACCTATTACTAATTCTCTTCTAAGAATACATATTATCAAATTTATTTATATTATTTCAGTCATTCGGTTATTAAGTATTTACTTTTAAGAACGTTTTGATTTTTTAAAAATTAGAATATAAATAAGAAATATTCTTATATTTGTTCAGCGTTCGGAAAGAGATTTCTGGACGTTTTGTATTTATTAAAAAACATCAAATATTGCAATAATATTGCAAATTAAATAAAACACTTAAAACTATTAATATAAAATATTGATTTACATATAAATATGATTAAAACTGTAATTTTTGACATGGACGGCGTTATTGTAGATACAGAACCTGTGCACAAATACGCTTATTTTGAACATTATAAAGAGTTAAATATTCCAGTTACAGAAGAGTTATTTTCAACATTTACAGGGCAATCTACCAAAAATGTATATCAAATTTTGAAGGATAAATTTGAGTTGAAAGAAGATGTAAATGAGTTGGTTTTACGAAAACGAGCAATTTTTAATGAAGCTTTTGATACAAAACCAGATTTGTGTTTGATAGATGGAGTAGAGAATTTAATCAAAGATTTGTACCAAAATAATATTGAATTAATTTTAGCTTCTTCGGCTTCAAAATCGACAATTGATCGTGTTTTTAATCGATTTGAATTGAATCAATATTTTTCTCATAAAATATCGGGCGAGAGTTTTCCGAATTCAAAACCAGATCCTGCAATTTTTCTTCATGCCGCAGATTTAGCCAAATCAGAACATGCTGAATGTATTGTAATAGAGGATTCTACAAATGGAGTAGAGGCTGCTTTCCGTGCAAACATCTATTGTTTGGGCTATAAAAGTGAAAATTCTAAGAAACAAAATCTCGATAAAGCCAATACAATTGTTGATGATTTTAATTTGATTAATGCAAGTTATATTAGAGATTTAAAATAATGATTATGAAAACTATTTTTAAAAATAGCTTATTTCTTTTTTGTTTTATTTTGTTAAGTTGCAATAGTCAAAATAAAATAAATTTTACATTTATTAATCATTCACCAAACAAAATTGAAGATATTATACTAACTACTTCTTATACTAACAAAGATTCAATTCAGATTAGAAGTTTAGATATTAATAAAAGTTTAACGCGTGAATTTAATCTTAATTCAAAAAATAGAGGAGAAGCTAATTTTATATTGCAAGTGAACGGAGATACTTTAAATTCAAACTTTGGATATATAGAGAATGGACGTTCTTCCTATAAAAATATTGAAATAGAATTGAAAAGTGATACTGCTATTATTAAGCAAAATTGACAAAAAAAGCGTTACAATTGTAACGCTTTTCGTTTTATAATACTTTTATTTCGAATACTTTTTCATCATTTAGAAAACCTTCTAAAGTATCTTTCGAATTAATTTTTGAAACTCCCGCAGGCGTTCCTGTAAAAATTAAATCTCCTTTTTTCAAGGTAAAATATTTAGAACATTCCGCAATCAAGGTGTTGATATGAAAAATCATATCTTTTGTATTTCCAGTTTGTACATTTTCTCCATTTCTATCCAATTTAAAATCAAGATTATCCAAATCAAATTTCTCTTTCGGAAAGAATTCTGAAGCAAAAGCAGAACCATCAAAAGCTTTGGCAATCTCCCAAGGAAAACGTTTTTCTTTCAATTCTTGCTGTACATCGCGCGCTGTAAAGTCAATTCCTAAGCCAATTTCAGAAAAATAACGATCTGCAAATTGTGGTTGAATCATTTTTCCAACACGATCTATTTTAATCACAATTTCAGTTTCAAAATGAACTTCTTTTGTAAAAGTTGGTATCACAAACGGAAAACCTTTTCGCAAAATTGCCGAATCAGGTTTCATAAAAAACATCGGCGAATCTGGAATTGGATTATTTAATTCTTTGGCATGTTCGGCGTAATTACGCCCTACACAAATAATTTTCATAATTTAAAATCCGTTTGATAATTTTATTTTAGTGAAAATTTTCTTTGTATACAAAGGAAAATCAGCGTTTTGCAACCAAGTATAATAACCAGGATCTTTTGCAAAAACATCCGAAACAACTTGTCCTTTATATTTACCAAAAGAGATAATCGCGTTTCCTTTTTCATCTTGTTGAATAAATCCAGCTAAATCAATCGTTTTACGTTGAGAAGAAAATTCACTCAAAAATTTGTTGTCATTTTCTAACTCATCATATTTTTCTATTTGCGCCATCAACACTTCATAAGTCGCCAAAGTATCTGCTTCAGCCGAATGTGCGTCAATTAAATCCTTTCCGCAATAATATTTATACGCAGCACCAAGATTTCGAGGTTCCATTTTATGATAAATAACTTGCGCATCAATTGGACGATGTTTTGATAAATCAAAATCAAATCCATTACGTAATAATTCTTCCGCTAAAAGAGGAATATCAAAACGATTAGAATTGAAACCTGCTAAATCAGAATCCTTAATCATTTCCATAATTGTTGGCGCTAATTCCTTGAAAGAAGGCGCGTCTTTTACATCTTCGTCAGAAATTCCGTGAATCAAAGTTGTTTCTGGCGGAATTGGAACTCCAGGATTTACTTTCCACGATTTCACTTCTTTTGTTCCGTCTGTAAAAGCCTTCACAATTGCAATTTCTACAATACGGTCTTTAGAGACATTAATTCCTGTTGTTTCTAAATCAAAGAAACATATATTTTTAGTTAATTTCATTTTGTAATTTCTTTTCTGAAAATGATTGAGGTTATAATGTATAATACAATAATTAGTGGAATTGCAGCGACTTGTAGCCATGCAACTAATGCTAATGTAATGATTAAGAAAATGTATTTATAATAATTTTCTGCCCAACTCAATCCTTTAAATTTTAAGGCAAATAATGGTAAATCTATGATTAATAAAACACTAAATATTACAGAAATTGCAATAAGTAGATAAGGGTCAATTTCTGGACTAATAATTTGTCCTTTGTTGTAATAAATAGAGAAAATAGAGAAAATAAATAATGTATTAGATGGAGTTGCTAAACCTTTGAAATAAGTCGCTTGATCTTCATCTAAATTAAATTTTGCTAATCTTAATGCCGAAAAAGCAGGAATTAAGAATGCAAATAATGAAATTGCAGCAATTTTAAGATTCTCATTTTCATAAATAAAATCAGTTGATAAATGGTTAAACATCGAGAAAACCATCAATCCAGGAACAACACCAAACGAAATACAATCGGCCAACGAATCTAATTCTTTTCCAATCGGGCTACCAATATTCATTAAACGTGCAACCATTCCGTCCAAGAAATCGGCAACAAGGGAAATCAACATCAAAACCATTACAATTGTAACTGTGGTAGTTGTGATTTGTGCATTACTCGAAATCATGAAAATCGCTGATAATACACCACACGAAAGATTAAGGAGTGTTAAATAATTAGGTATTGTAAATAATTTCATAAATGAATTTTTCGGAACAAAAATACAAACAATTATTCATCTGAATCATTTTTTAGACACAATAAAACCACTATTTTTGAGTTTTAATTATTGAAATCAACCTGTTTTGAAAAAAATATTTCTAACATTCTCTATTATCGCAAGTCAATTTGCGTTTTCTCAAACCGCTCGAAAATACTCGAACGAATTCCTTAATATTGGTGCAGATGCACGCTCTTTTGCTATGGGTAATGCCGTTGTAGCGAATATTGGTAATGCAAATGCGGCTTATTGGAATCCTGCTGGATTAACGGAAATAACGTATGACTGGGAAGCATCTGCAATGCACGCAGAATATTTTCAGTCGATTGCGAAATTTGATTATGCAGCGGTTGCAATTCCACTTAGAGAGAGTAATTCTACAATTGCATTTTCGTTGATGCGTTTTGGTGTTGATGATATTTTGAACACGACAGAATTGATTGACAATCAAGGAAATATAAACTACGATAAAATATCTAAATTTTCTACAGCAGATTATGCTTTAACCATGTCTTACGCGGGTAATGTATTTAATAACAAAGATATTCAGTTTGGTGCCAATGCAAAAGTCGTTTACCGCCATATTGGTAAATTTGCACAAGGATTTGGTTTCGGACTTGATTTAGGTTTGCAATATCGTACCGAAAATAAAATGTTTTTTGGTGTGATGGCACGTGATATTACAACAACTTTTAATGCATGGAGCATCAATAAAGATAAAGTAAAAGAAATTTCTGTTGATGAGCCAAGTAATACTGGTGAACCAGTAATTTTGAATGAATTGCCAGAAGAAAATATTGAGTTGACGATGCCAAAATTACAATTTGGAGTTGGTAAACGTTTTGATTTTAATGACAGAGTTTCTTTGCTTGGAGAAATTGATGTAAATGTTGAGTTTTCACAAACAAATGCAGCTATTTCTGGAAAAGGATTTTCTATTTTTCCACAAGTTGGAATGGAATTAGCGTATGATGATATGGTCTTTGTACGTGGAGGATTGAATAATTTGCAGAAAATAGAGCAATTTGATGGAAAACAGAAAACTCAAATTCAACCAAATGTCGGTGTAGGTTTCAAATACAAAGGTATTTCGATTGATTATGCTCTAACAAATTTCGGAAATAGTGGAATCGGCTTATATTCAAATATTTTTTCTGTCCGTTTTGAAATGGATAAATGGAGGTAGAGTAGATTTTAGATTAAATATTTAGTAAAACACAAGAGCTGATTTATAATGAATTGGCTTTCTTTTTTAGAATTAATAACACTTAATCTAAATAGTCTATAGGTTAAAAGGTGTTAGTAGAGTTTAAATAAAAAAGTATATAAAAAATTAGAGGAAAAATCCACTCTCTTTTTGACAAAAAAATTAAATGAGAGTTTAGATTTTCGTTCATATTACGCTTAAAAAAATTGATACAAAATTTGTGATTGAAGGTTATTCGTAGATAATTCCTTACATTTATCAATTAATTTAAAATAGAAAATAAAAAACATGACTACCAATCGATTAGAAGCCTTTAGTGATGGCGTATTGGCTATCATTATTACCATTATGGTATTAGACCTTAAAGTACCAATTGGTGATGATTTAATGAGTTTGAAACCTTATATTCCTAAGTTTTTGAACTACTTTATAAGTTTTGTGTACGTTGGTATTTATTGGAACAATCACCATCATCTTTTTCAAGCAATCGAAAAAGTAAACGGTGCAGTCTTGTGGAGTAATTTACTCTTATTATTTTGGTTATCATTACTGCCTGTTTCTACAGGTTGGATGAGCGAAAATTATCATTCTCCATTACCTGTTGCGCTTTACGGTTTTATATTATTTATGAGTAGTATGGCTTTTATGATTATTCAGAAAGTAGCTATAAGAAAGGAGGGTAAAGATTCTGTAATAGGGCAATCGATAGAGAATAATATTAAAGAAACTTCATCTTGTATTGGTTATATTTTAGGAGTTGGATTGTCTTT
>NZ_JAVXKG010000024.1:0-54171 GCF_036647415.1 Algoriella sp. | reverse complement strand
AAAATGAGCAATTTGCTTGAACGTACCGAAATTGAACTTCGTTCAAATTCTTCCCGTTCTTCGCAAATACAAGACTCGTTATGCAACATTTTATACAAACTCTCGTCAATAAAATAAAAAATGGAGAATAAGAAAATTGTTTATGTGAAGCTGGGAATCTTAATCTTTTGTAATTTGATTATCGCTTTAACTGTATATTTTTCTTATCAGTACGACAATATTTTTGCAATTTTCATCTATATAATTTTCGGAATAATTTCCCTTTTCCAATTCTTAAATATTATAAAAAGTAAACATAAAATAGGAATAGGAATCTCTCTGCTTTCATTCTTAACAATCATTTCAATTTATAGCTTTTTTGAAGATATGATTAATGAAAACTCATTTTTAAAAGCAAATATGCACGGAACTTATATTGACTTAAAAAACAACAACACTTACATAATCAAATCAGGGAGTTGGGCATCCAAAATCCATTATTATGGAAAGTATAACTTTAACGCAATAGATTCCGTAATTACTCTTGATAAAAACATAAATAATGGAACAATAAATTCTCGGAAAATGAAAATCAAAAAGTTTAAAAACTACATTATCAATGACAATAAATATCACAAATTTTTAATTCAGCTTGACAATGATAATAAAGAAATAAAAAACCTCGATGAAAATTGGAAATATTATAGATTCGAAATAGAATAAAAAAACGTCGCATAACAAGGGTTTGGCGCAATGGCGGGGGAAGTGCTTAGTTGAAGTTTCGGCTTTTATTCCGCAAAAAAGCCAATTACATTGACTTTTTTCTTAAATTTATTCAATTAATTGACTTTTGCTTACTGTGTCGCTAAATTGAAACTTTCCGCTTCAATTTCCGCCACTGACGCCAAGCCTAAAAACGTTATACGACAGCTTTCAACAGCGTTTCGTAAAATACAAAATCAAGAAATGAACGATTTAAAAAAATATAAATCTGAAATAAAAGTGTTAGGATTTACAACAATTGAAAGCATTTATTCAACTAAAGAAGTTCAGAAAATCATCGATACAATTGATCAAGTTGACACTTCTAAAGACACTTTTAGAAAATCAAGTGATTTATTTGCAATTCGTCAATTTTTAAAAGAAGTTCCTGAAACTGAAAACTTGATTTTTAATGAAAAGCTTAAGGAAATTATTAAAGAATTTTTCGGTGAAAATTATTTTGTAATCAAGAGTATATATTTTGACAAACCAGAAACCTCAAACTGGTATGTTTCTTATCATCAAGACTTAACTATTTCAGTTGACAAAAAATTAGAATTGGAAAATTTTGGATTTTGGACAACTAAACAAAATCAGTTTGCAGTTCAACCTCCAATAGAAATATTGGAAAACATTTTTACTATACGAATTCATTTAGATGATACTGATGAAAATAATGGAGCTTTAAATGTCATTGAGAAATCACATTTAAAGAAAATATATCGACCTGAAAATATTGATTGGGAAATTGAAAATGAGACAACCTGTAATGTGAATAAAGGAGGAATTATGATTATGAAACCATTAATATTACATAGCTCAAGTCGAACAATAAATAACAAAAAAAGACGAATAATTCATATTGAATTTTCAGACATTAATCTTCCAAACGAACTTAATTGGTCTGAAAAACTAGAAATCAAAAAAGCCGTCGTATAACATGGGTTTAGCGCAATGGCGGGTTAAGTGATTATTGAAAGTTTCGGCTTTCTATTCCGCAAAAGCCAATTACATTGACTTTTTTTCTTAAATTTATTCAATGAATTGGCTTTTGCTTACCGTGTCGCTAAATTGAAACTTTTCGCTTCAATTTCCGCCACTGACGCCAAGCCCCAAAACGTTAGCAAAAACCATTAAAAATATTTCGTGAAAAAATTACTTTCAATTTTATTTCTCATAATTTCAATTACAAATTTATATTCTCAAGAAACTAATCTCGATGTGATAATTTCTTCTGATAATTCAATAAAGTATGGCCAAAACTTAATTTTAGAAATTACATTAATAAATAATTCTAATTCACCTCAAAAATTTTTATTTGATAAACCGAAAACTAACACTAATGGACCATGGGATACTACATTAAATATTGTTGATACCAAAACAAAAACTTCTGTATTAAAATACCAAAATAAAGCTATACTATCATCTAATGCTTATAAACAAGAACAATTGAAAGATTACTATTATATTTTAAAACCAGGCGATAAAATAACTAAAAAATTTGATGTATTAGATTTGGTAGTTTTAGACTCGCCTAATCAAAGTATTAATGTAGGAACTTATGAATTACAGCTATATTTTGGTAACAACCAATCTAATAAATTTACTCTTAATGTAACTAAATAATGGCTTCTGCTAACATTGTTTTTGCGAAAAACGGGCTGAAAGTAAACTTTCTGCCCAGATTTTTCCAAACGCAAAATTGCTTTTATGAAAACTTCTGCATAAATTAGTTTCATAAAATGAGCAATTTGCTTGAACGTACGAAATTGAACTTCGTTCAAATTCTTCCCGTTCTTCGCAAATACAAGGCTCGTTATCTGTAATAGCAAAATGACTGACACACAAATAATTGAAGTTATCCAAAGTGAATTAGAAAATAAAAAATTTGGAGTAACAGAACAAATTTTAGAAATTCATAATCCTATTTTTATTGGGGATAAAATTCAAATTGAAAATATTATCAGAAATGAGAATAAAATTCGTGTTTACATTCCAATAGAAAACGAAAAATTTTATTTGACTTTTTATATAAATTCAAAAAATAAAGAGATATTAGGAATAGAGACAGATCCTTATATTTCAATTTATTTTAAAGCAACCTCTGAAGAATTAAATGAGAAAGATTTATCAAATTTCACAAACTTAAAAATTACAAAAAGTTGGAATAAAGGAGATAAACAAGGAAAAAATGGAATTTATAAATTTAGCTGCGTAATAATAGAACCGAATCAAAAACCCAATGATTTCTATTCAAAAATTGCAGAATTAATTGATGAACTAAAAAGAGACAAAATTGGAATTCAAAAATTAATAGAAAAAGCAAATGGATATATTCAAGTCGTAATGGAATTTCATAATGGGAATGGAATGATAGGAGGTCCTAATTTAACCGAAAAAATCATTAAATCTTTAAGCGATTTAAATTTATCAATAGATTTTGATTTATATATTTCTGGAAATGAATACAAATCGTAATTGCTACTACAGATAACATAGGTTTTGCAAAATGCGGGGTTTCGTACAAAATTGAACTTTTATCTATTTATTCCGCAAAATGCTTTTCATATTGTTTTTTTCCTTAATTTAGACAATAAGAAAAAGCATTTGCTACGTTTTGGAATTATTGAACTTTCAGTCCAAAAATTCCCGCACTTCGCAAAGCCTTTTTCCGTTACCTGCAATGCAAACGTGAGTTTAGAAAACCATTATGACAACATCAGAAATTATAAAAATCGTTATAGGAATAATAGCTTCTTTAGGAGGAGGAGGAGCAATTGTAATAGGATTATCTAATTATTTAGGACAATTTTTGGCAAAAAGATATGAGGAAAAAATAAAAGCCAAATTCCAAAATGAAATTAACGAATATCAAACTCAACTTGATATTCTTAAACAAACTACAATTAGATATTCAGATAAACAATTTGAGCATTACAGTAAATTATGGGCAAGTCTATATGATCTTAAAGTTCTTGCTGACGAGCTATGGCAACAGGCGACATCAACCAAACTAGAAAGGTTTTCAAGACAATTAAGATTGACTAAGACTGAAATTGAAAAAGCATCATTATTTATTGAGGAATCACACTATAAAGAATTGATTGATACAATTAAATATTTTTCAGAATATCAAATTGGCAAATCTGATTTAATTAATTATAGGCGTAATAACTATTTTGAAGATAACCAAGTACAACAAATGATTTCAATAAACCTTAGCAAAAAAATCGAATATGAAAAACTGATATTAGTTATAAAAGCTGATTTAAAAAAACAAATTGGTGGAAAATAAATTAATATTCAAAAGCACTACAGGTAACATGGGTTTGGCGCAATGGCGGGTTAAGCTATAAATTGAAAGTTTCGGCTTTCTATATCGCAAAAAGCCAATTACATTGACTTTTTTTCTTAAATTCATTCAATGAATTGGCTTTTGCTTACCGTGTCGCAAAATTGAAACTTTTCGCTTCAATTTCCGCCACTGACGCCAAGCCCCGAAACGTTACCTGCAATATTACAAATCCGTAAATAAATATTATGATTCCAAATATTTTTATAAGTTCAACTATCGCAGATTTAAATCATTTAAGAGATTCTATAAGAGACCAAATAAGCGACTTAGGATTTAATCCAATAATGAGCGAATATGGAGATATAGGTTATTTACCGTCATCTTCTGCGGAGGACTCTTGTTATATTGCTTTAAAAGATTGCCATATCGCAATTTTTATAATTGGAAAAAGATATGGCAGTCTATCAAATGATGGATTAAGTATTACGCATAAAGAATTTAGAACAACTAAAGATAAAGGAATACCTATAATATTCTTAATAAATGAAGAAGTTCAAAGTTTTAAGAAGATTTATGAAGCAAACAAAGAAAATTCTGAAACTTTAAATTTACCTGGTATGGATTCCCCATCTAAATTATTCAGTTTCGTTGATGAATTTACGAGTTCAAATTCCAATAATGGTTATTTAACTTACAATAATGTACAATCAGCTAAATTAAATTTAAAAAAACAACTAGCGCATATTTTTGCTGATTTATTAACAAAAGAGTTTGATCAAACAAGGAATGAAATTAAAGATATTCTTTCTGAGATTACTACTCTAAGACATATGCTAATTAAAGATGAGCAAGATGTAGCTCGAAAATTCTCTGTAGCTTTTAGATTTTTATTAAATGAAGAAAACAGGTATTTAAAAGATGTAACAGAGGTAGTTGCTGGTTCATTAGAAGAAGGATTACCCACACTTTTGAAACAAGCAAAACTATCAGAATTTTTAGAACATTATAATGTAGATTTTAAAATATTTGATAGCAAAATATTACACGAAAAATATGGATTACTTAGTGCTAGTGAAGATTTCCATAAAAAAGGAATAAAGTCAATTTATTATGGTTCTTTACCTCACAAAACTCTAAAAACAAAAGCTGCGTTTGGCAAAAAAGCTGAGTATGATTTACAACCTATTTCAGATGAGGATAATAGTATTATTTATGTTGTGGGCGAAAAATTATTTTACACAAATAAAAATGGTGAAATTTTAATAGAGGAAATGTTTTTAAGATTAAAAAATATTACACAATAATACTGCCATAGGTTTTGCAAAATGCGGGGTTCGTACAAAATTAAACTTCCTGCATTTATTCCGCAAAATGCTTTTCATATTGTTTTTTTCCTTAATATAGACAATAAGAAAAAGCATTTGCTACGTTTTGGAATTATTGAACTTTCAGTTCTCAAATTCCCGCACTTCGCAAAACCTTTTTCCGTTAGCCGTAATTTAAAAAAAACATTATCCATTAAATGATATATAATTATTGTAATTCTAATTATGTTAGAAATTTAAAACTTTCCTGCAATTTTTCTGACTTAAATAAATTAGATTCTTACAGAATTAGAAATGATACTTTTTCAATAGAAATTTTTCATTGTAAGAAATGTAATGGATTATGGAAAAGAACAGAATTTAATGATTATGAAAAATGGTTACAAGTTGGAGAAGTTACTGTTAATCAAAATGATTATATAACATTTGATAATGTTGGATATTATCCAATAGAATATTTTGAAGTTGACGAAGCATATATTTATGATAATTCAATCTTTTGTGGCAACCCAAAGGAATTTAGAAAATATCACGGATTAACCTGTTCTCCTAAAACATTAAAACTGATTGAGAAAATAAACGAAAAGGACATAGGTTCCTATTCGACAAAAACAGAAAGATTTATTTGTTCAAAATGTGGAACTAAATGGGAACTAAATGAAGAATATGATTCTCATCACGGATATGCTAGAAGTGCGAAAAAAATATAAAAACTACGGCTAACGCTCGTCGGATTTGTGATAGTCCAAAATTTAGTAACGAAGTTACGTGAATTTTGGATTTCTCAAATCCTATGATGTACGCAGTTCGAGCGATAGCGAAGAATTGCGCTACATCATAGGATTTGAGAAAAAACGGGCTGAAAGTAAACTTTCTGCCCAGCTTTTTCCACCCGCAAAATTGCTTTTATGAAAACTTATAATTAAATTAGTTTCATAAAATGAGCAATTTGCTTGAACGTACGAAATTGAACTTCGTTCAAATTCTCCCCCGTTCTTCGCAAATACAAGACTCGTTGTACGACATTTTAAAAACTACCACTATGAAAAATAATTATTTTGTTTTACTATTTTTATCAGCTTTTCAAATTGGATTTACACAAACTACATTCGGAAATGAACAAATTATTGAAGGAAATAAAGATTTTGTTCGAGTTCATTCTGGTGATATTGATGGTGACGGTGATCAAGATGTGATTGCTGGATCTGGAATACTAAAATGGTACGAAAATGATGGTACTGGAAAATTTATTAGTAGTCGTTCCATAGATATACAAGGAGCTTTACAAACTATCTATTTAACAGATTTGGATGGTGATAATGATTTAGATATTTTATGTGAATCTAGAAATATGTCAGACAATAAAATAGTTTGGTTTGCTAATGATGGTCGCGGAAATTTTAGCTCAGAAAAAATAATTACTAATCAAGTTATTTCTACGCATTGTGTATATGCGGCAGATCTTGATAATGATGGTGATAATGATGTTTTATCTGCCTCTGTTATCGATGATAAAATTGCGTGGTATGAGAATGAGGGAAATGGAAATTTTAGTTCTCAAAAAATTATTTCTTCAACAGTAGATGGCGCAAGTACTATTTATGCATCTGATATAGATGGAGACGGAGACTTAGATATTATTGCAGGCGGAGCTTACGATGGCTCAATATGTTGGTTTGAAAACATAGATGGCAAAGCTACTTTTGGTTCTAAAAAAATAATTTCAGGAGCAAGTCAACTTCAATTTGCTTACACAGCAGATTTAGACAATGATGGTGACCAAGATATTTATTTTGCAGCACTAATGTATGGAGAAATTGGATGGATTAGAAATAATGGAAATGGAAATTTCAGTACAATTAATTTAATTGATTATGAATCAAAAGCTACCGATGTGTTTGCACAAGATATTGATAATGATGGAGATTTAGATATTATTTCATCTGCTGATAATGGAAATTTATCTTGGTTTGAGAATAATGGTTTAGGTGAATTTGGAGAACAAATAATAATTTCAGATACAAATAACAGAAGTGTTTATTCAACGGATTTAAATGGTGATGGAAAATATGATATCTTAACAGCATCTTTTTATGCAAAAAGAGTTTCTTGGTATGAAAATAAAGGTTTTTTACAAACAAATGAATCAACTTCTAAAACTTCTATATTAATATATCCAAATCCTACCAAAAATATTTTAAACATTTTATCTGATGAAAAAATTGAAACTATAGAAATTATTAATTCTTCTGGTCAAAAAATATTAAATTTTTATAATGTTAATAAAATTGACATTTCAAATCTAACCTACGGTATTTATTTCATTAAAATTCGAGATAATATTGGAAATATTACCATAAAAAAAATACAAAAGCAATAAAAAAACGTCGTACAATATTGTATTTGAGAAAAACGGGCTGAAAGTAAACTTTCTGCCCAGCTTTTTCCCCACGCAAAATTGCTTTTATGAAAACTTATAATTAAATTAGTTTCATAAAAAGAGTAATTTGCTTGAACGTACCGAACTTGAACTTCGTTCAAATTCTCCCCCGTTCTTCGCAAATACAAGACTCGTTATGCGTCAGCTAACCACAACGAAATAAAACAAATGAATGATTTTTATATAAACGAAAGACACGAAATTTATGTTTTGCTAGGATTATCTTTTTTGTTCCTAATTCCAATAATTTTGGTTGGAAAAAAATATGAAATTATAAAGCGAGTCTCATTTATAAATTTATTAAAAGTCATAAATAAATCATTTTACTATCAAATTATCATCTGTATTTTGGGTCTAATAGCCACTTTTATAATGCAAAAAAGTTTCTACATTAGCCAAAATGGAATTGATTTATTATTTATAGAACTCATCTTTTCCTTTTCGCTTTTTTTAATTTTGTATTTGCCTATAATTGGAATATTAAATATTTTCGGCCTCCTAAAAAGACAACGAAAAACCTAATCATTTGTCAAAAATTACAAGTTTCAAATAGAATAACATAGAAAGGTTTTGCTTAATACAAAATATAGATGCTAAAATAGCCGAACGCATAACGCTCGTCGGATTTGTGAATATCATAGGATGTAATCCGACGAGCGATGTAGCGCGATTCATAGCGGAGCGAAGAATTGCGCTACATCATTGTTTTTGCGAAAAAACGGGCTGAAAGTAAACTTTCTGCCTATATTTTTCCGCCCGCAAAATTGCTTTTATGAAAACTTCTGCATAAATTAGTTTCAGAAAATGAGCAATTTGCTTGAACGTACGAAATTGAACTTCGTTCAAATTCTACCCCGTTCTTCGCAAATACAAGGCTCGTTAGCTGCAACATTCCCCAACGAAAACTTCAATGAAATGAAAAAACTATTTTTAACATTTTTAATCAGTTTAATATTTGCTTGTTCACAAAAAAACAATAAAGATGAGAACGTAATTTCAATAACAATAAAAAAAGATGAGTCAATAAATCTTAACTCATTAGGAAATCCAATAATTGTAACGTTAAAAAATAATTCAAATAAAATTTTCCCTATTTGGATAATGAGTTGTAACTATAATAAAAACTTCATTACTAATAATAAAAACATAGAATTCCCAGCAATTGATTGCGACAAAAATATTCCAAAACTTTACAATTTAAATCCTTTAGAGGAAAAAGAAATTAAACTATATGTAATTTATAGTGTTGGCTTACCAAAGCAAAAATTCAAGATTGGTTTTCTCATGAATAAAGAATTTTCTACCGTCGAGAAATATCAAAATGAAATAAGCAATAAAGAAAACTTAAAAATCATTTGGAGCAATCAACTTTCAATATAAATGCTGCAGCTAACAGCGGTTTGGCTTAATAGCTACAATTTCATTTCAAAACAACTACCGATTTTCCACTGGAAAATCTTATCTTAGCAAGAAAATATCCGTTCCACTAAGTCGCTACTGCGCCAAGCCGCGGAACGTTAGCAGCAATTTTCTCCAACTACTCGTAATAAAGTGAAAGAACTTTCAATAAAATATAACAAATCAAAAGTTTTTAAATATTTTGGTTTATCAATAATCTTAATTATAATTTTCGGGTTTATAACTTTTAATTATGAATATTTCGCACATCGAAAACCTTCTTCTACTGGAAGACATAGATGGGTTGGAGAACTATTTTATGAAAGAGAAAATTTGCTATTAGGATTTACTATATTTCTCAATCTTATTTTTTTATTGATGATTTTTGATTCATTACTTATGTTAATTCGAGGTAAACTAGAATTGAAAGTAGGAAATGGAATTATCTATAAAAATGGAAAATATTTTGTAGAGCAAAAAGATATAAGTAAAATGGAATTATTCGACAGTAACAACAACTCCGCAATTTTAATTTATTTAAGATCATTGGAAAATGTCATAAATAAGCGTTCATCTTTCTTGGATAAATTATTAATCAGAGGGTTTTTACTTATAAACAGAAATAAAATACAAATAAGATTAAGTTTTTTGGAAAACGACAAAAAAAATTATAAAAGAATTAGTAAATTTTTAGTGCAATAAAAAAACTACAGCTAACATAGGTTTCGCAAAATGCTTTTCATATTGTTTTTTTTCTTAATTTAGACAATAAGAAAAAGCATTTGCTACGTTTTGGAATTATTGAACTTTCAGTTCTAAAATTCCCGCACTTCGCAAAGCTTCGGCTCGTTAGCTATAACTTTTCAAAACTGCTCATAAAATTGAAAACTTTATCACTCAATTTTGATAAAATCAAAATATTAAAATATTTAGGAATTGCTCTAATTTTCCTTATGATTTTTGGATTCATAATGTTTAACGCAAATGAATTAACTTCTAAAGTACCCAATGGAAGTAGCCGATACAACTGAGTTGGAAGATTATTTTATCAAAAGCCAGAATTACTATTTATATTTAGTTTTATAATTAATTTATTTGTTTGTCTCTTGGTAATAGACCTTTTATCAATGTTGATCCAAGGAAAAATGGAGTTATCAAAAAGTAACGGAATCATATATAGAAATGGATAGTATTTTGTAGCTCAAAATGACATAATTAAAACCGATTTTCTTTATAGCAATAAAAATTCTGCAATTTTCATATTTTTAAAATCTACAGATAACGTTAAAAAATTGAGAGAATCATTCTTAGAAAAATTACAACTAAAATTATTTCTTTTACTAAACAAAAATAAAATACAAATACGATTAACATTTTTGGAAAAAAATACACAAAATTTCAAAACTGTAGAAGCATTTATCAAGGAATAAAAAACTACAGCTAACATAAATTTATCTAAAACCAATGTTAAATATATAATAGGAAATTTCACATATTTAACTATCAATATTTTTTATTTTATACTTTTTTTTTCTATAACTTAGTCATAGTGTTTAAAATAAACAACTTCCTAAATCTGAAAAATAAATTAGAAAAAAAATGAATGATGACTTATTAACATTCGCGAAAAATTTTAGAAACTCTTACAGAAGCAGTATACCATCAGCTGGTACTCCAGATGTTTTTGCTGAAATAAAAAAGGTTAATATTCCGTCAAAAGACGCTGAATATGATATTCCTGTAAATTTTTATATACCAAAAGTTGTAGATTCAGAATCTTTACCTGTTGTAGTTTTTGCTCACGGTGGATGTTTTATTTCTGGCGATTTGGAAACGCACGCTGTTATGGCACACACTATTGCAAATGGTGCGAAAGCTATTGTGGCTTATGTTGACTACCGTTTAGCTCCTGAACATCCTTTTCCTACGGGATTAAATGATTTTTATACTACAATAGAGTGGATTTCTAGCAATGCGACTCAAATAGGTGCAGATGCCAACAAAATTGCAGTTTGTGGAGATAGTGCAGGTGCCAATTTTGCTACAGTTGCGGCTATGATGGCAAGAGATAAAAATGGACCTAAAATTATAGGACAATGGTTGATATATATTTATGCTGCAAGTTTGGAAGCAAATACGCCGTCTTGGAACAAATTAGGTGAAACATACTTCCCTACCAAAGAAGTATTTATCAATAGTATAGATGCATATGTGCCAAACGTATCAGAAAGAGATTCTTTATATATTGCTCCTTTAGATGGTAATCATAAAAATCTTCCGCCAGCATTTATCCAAGTAGGAGAATTAGATCCTTTGTCTGATGAAAATGTAGCTTATAATAATGCATTAATACAAGCAGGCGTAAAATCAGAAGTACATGTATATGATAAACAAACGCACGGTTTTATTCAATTTTTTAAAGCTAGTGAACAAAATACAGAAGGTTTAAAAGCTATCAATGACGGAATTGATTTTCTTAACTCTTTATTTAAAGATTAAATTAATAAACATACTAAAAGCAATTATTTAATTAGAATAATAAATAAAAGGAGGAGTTTTAAATTTCTCCTTTTTGTTTAACTTCTTAGTAAAGTCATTTTTCCGTTTTTTAGCATAAAGTATTCGAAATAAAGGTTCTCAAAATTTGATTGATAAAATACTACAAATTCGAATTTTTGATATTTAATTATACTAAAGGTAAATCAATTTTAAAACCAACGCCTCGTATAGATTCAAATTTTATTGTTTCGTCATACTGAAAATATTTACGCATTCGCGACATAAAAACATCTAAACTTCTTCCCATAAAATAATCATTTTCGCCCCAAATAGTTTCCAAAATCTCTTTTCTTGTTACCAATTTATGATTATGTAGAATAAAATAATTTAATAATTCAACTTCTTTTTCGGTTAGCTGAAATTCATTTTTATCAAAGGATAAACTCATCTGATTTCTATTAAAATTATAATTTCCAATCCAAACTATTTCTTCTAAAACAGGTTGATTACGCTTCAAAATATTTTTTATTCGTAAAACTAATTCTTCAGGATCACACGGTTTTGTAATGTAATCGTCCGCTCCAATTTTCAAACCCAAAACGCGATCAAAACTTTGCCCTTTCGCCGTTAAAAATAAATAAGGAATATTAAGCTGATCTTTTAATTGATTCGCCAAAGAAAATCCATCAATTTGAGGCATCATAACATCTAAAATCAAAAGTTTAGAGGTTTGTAATACAGTTAAATCGTCCAGAAATTTCTGAGGATGATCAAACCAAATCACCTCAAAATCAGAAAATTCAAGATATTGTTTCAAAACCATTCCCAAATCTTGATCATCTTCTACTAAGATTAATTTAGTTTTCATTCGGTAACTCAATTAAAAATTCAACACCTTTTTCTATATTATTTTGCACTTTTATTGTGCCATTATACCGTGTAACATTATTTTTTACCAAATACAAACCAACACCCAAACCATTTACATTTTGGTTGATAGAACGATCTACACGATAATATTTGTCAAAAATAAAAGGTAAATCTTTGGTAGGAATTCCAATTCCGTCATCTGAAAATTTAAGTTTTATTTGTTTCGAAAATTCAAAATCTAATTCAATTTTAGATGCGCCATACTTCACTGAATTTTCTATCAAATTCTGAAAAATTTGTTGAAAATCTGAAAATTTCAAATGTGAATTCTTATTAAATTTCATTGAGAAAATAAACTGAATAGCTGGAAATTCTAATTTTATTTGTTGAATTAATTCGAACAAATTTGTTTCGCTTATCAACTCATTTTCATTTTGTTCTTTCAAGAAAATAGAATCAACCGTATTTTCTATTCTTCCTATTTGACGATTTAACATATCTTTCGTCTCAGGATTATTTACTTGTTGCAACGCAAATTTCATCGTCGTAATTGGCGTGTTCAATTCATGCGCAATAGAGTCTATTGTTAAATGTAATTGATTAATTTTCTCTTCTTGTTTAGATAGATTTTGCATACTTTTCCAATATAAAAAAACAATTATTGCAACAATTAATAAGCTAATCACTATCAAAGGAATTATTTTTTTCAAGATTAAGAACCTCAAATTCAATAGTTCAAAATCTGTTTTTGATTTTATTTTATATTTATGTCGCTCGTTTTTATCAACTCCAAAATCCGAATCCTTCTCATTTTTAACATCATCAGATGTCCAAATACTTTGATTGATATTGGTCGGATTCTTCATTTTTTTTGAAGATTGATAAATAACCATCGGTTTATTTGGCAATAATTCTTTGTGATTAATATCGTCAAAAATTGAATAAATATCTGATTTCAGCGCTATTTCAAGATCTTTTCCTTTTGAATAATTCGTCAAAAGAGAATCTACTATTAATGTATAATTCGTGAACTTATTTCCCATTTTAAGGCGAATTACATTCAATTCATCATATTGCTTTCCATTTTCGTGTGATAATTTCTTAAAATCATCAATCAATTTATCTTCATCCACATTATTTTGCAAACGATTCATTTCGTTCGCAACTTTCAAGGCAATTTGCGAAGCTTCATTTTTTAAGTTTTTCTCTTCTAACCGATACGAATTAAAGATATAATAACCTTGTAATGCGATTAAAATCAACAATACAAAAGCAAATAAAATAGAATAATATTTTTTGGGAAAATTCATATTCAAAAATACATTGTTTTTCTACACAAAATTCACATTAACCAATCGTTAACCGTTCATTAACCAACTATAAAACCTTTTAAATTGAGCTTTGTAAAAAATAATAACGATGAAAATCATTCTGTACATCTTCACATTAACAACAAGTTTTATTTCCGCTCAAAACATTACAACAAAACTTATAGATGATGAAAATAAACCATTATCTGCAATTTCTATTGAAGTTGAAACCTCATCTAAAAAAAATTATGATTTGACTTCTGATAAAAATGGAGATTTTAATTTTGAACTTGAACAAGCTTCTTCTTTTACAATTTACATAAAAGAATTTGGTTATCAAGAATTTGAACAAAAATTTAAAACAAATGAGATTAAATTTCCTCTAACTATTTTATTAAAAAAAGATGAAACAATTAATCTAAAAGATGTTGTTGTTTCAGCTCAAAAACCATTGGTAAAACGTAAAATAGATCGATTAGAATTTAATGTTGAAAATACGCCTTTACAAAATTTAAGCGCTTGGGATATTGTAAAAAACACGCCGAATGTTTTGGTAAAAAACGATCAATTAAGTGTAAGAGGAAATACTCAAATCTTAGTCACAATAAACGATAAAAAAACATTGATGACACAAGATGAATTGAAGCAATTATTAGAAAACACAGACGGTTCAACGGTTTCTTCTATTGAAGTTATTACAAATCCTCCTGCAAAATATGAAGCATCTGGAAGCGCAATTATCAATATCAAAATGAAGAAAAATGTACTTTCTGGTTATAAAGGTCAATTATCTACGCGTTATCATCAAGCAACTTACGCCAAAGGAATGCTCGGCACTTCGCAATCTTACAATAAAGATAAATGGCAATTAAGCGGAAGTTATTATTTTGTGAACGGAAAATATATGCGCAAAAATTTTGATGTAACGACTTACGAAGAAGCAAAAACTCGCTGGGAAAGTGACATGACGAGAAGAACTGTTGCAAAAGAACAACATGTTTACAATTTTGCTTCTCAATATTCAATAGATAGTTTGCAGTATCTTCAATTTGGGTTTAACGGATACAATAATCCTGCTTCTATCGGGAATTATAAAGTTCCAACTACTATTTACAACACAGTAAATAATCAAGAAGAATCAAATTATTTGACACAAAATCATCGCAAAGAATTTTCGAATAGTTTTAATGCTTATTTAGCGTATGATAAAAAGTTTGGAAAACATAATTTAACTTGGACAAATAATTTCAGTACTCGTTATTACAAAGAGAATCAAAATGTTTTGACTCAATTAAATTTTAAAGATAAACCGTATGAAGAAAATCGATTTTTGAGCGCTGCACTTCAGAAATTGAATCTATTTTCTACACAAATTGATTACACCTACAATCAAGAAAATTATGGATTAGAAGCTGGTTCTAAATATAGTTTTGTACAAAATAATAATGATCTTGATTTTTATGAATCTATCAATAATATCATCGAATATCAACCCGAAAAAAGTAATATTTTTGATTACAAAGAACAAATTTTCGCTTTGTATTTTTCTGGAAATTACAAATGGAAAAAATGGGAAGCAAAAGCTGGATTGAGAACAGAAACCGCTTGGATTAATACAATTTCAGATAATCCGAATGCTAAAAATAAACGAACAGACACAGAGATTTTTCCGACTTTATATGTGATGTATAATTTTGAAAATGCAGGACAAATTGGTTTAAATTATGGAAAACGTATTGATAGACCTAATTATAATTTCTTGAATCCTTCGAAATCTTATTATAATTTATTTTCTTATTTTCAGGGCGATGCGAATGCTATTTCTACGATTATTCATAATTTGAGTTTGACCTATACACTGAAAGATTGGAATTTTGAAACGTATTATCGTTATGAAAAAAATCCTGCAATGGAAATCTCCATTCAAAATCCTGAAACTTTTGAAACCGTTTATCATTTTACCAATATCAAAAATGGCGAAGCTTTTGGTATAAATCTTTCGAAAAATTTTACACTAAAACCGTGGTGGAAACTAAATTTATTTGCAATGACAGAATATAATCAGAATTATTATTTTGGACCAGATCAATTGCAATACAAGAATGACGTTATTTTTTACAATCTAAATCTTAGTACACAAATCAATTTGGACAAAGCAAAAACATTCAATATTTCGGCTGGATATATTTACAATTCCGAAGCCATACAGGGATCATTTAACATCAGTTCTTCACAGAATACATATCTTATTTTGAACAAGAAATTTTGGGAGAAAAAATTTGAAATTGGTTTAACTTTTAATGATATTTTCAGAACAGATCGCAATACAATTTCTACGAAATATGCGAATCAGAATCAAGATTTCAAAGATTATCGCGACACGCAATATTTTATTTTGAATTTGAAATATAATTTCGGAAATCAGAAAGTAAAAGACACAAAACAAGCGAAGAAAACTACGGAACAAAATAGAATTTAATTCCATTTCATTTTTAATATTTTAGGCAAATAATTATCTATAAAAAATTAGTATTAACATTAATTATTCACATAACACATTCATTTATAGGTTTGTTTTCTGATTTTTATTTTCGATGTAAAATTCAAAATCAAAACTCTTAACTTAGTGTTAATATTAATTTTACACTAAATACTACCATGATTAAAAATTTACACCATTTAGGTGATTTTTGTATGCACTACATTAAAAACCGATCTACTTCTAAAGCACTTGGAATTGCGTTAATGCTTTATGGAGGATCTTTATATGCTCAATATAAAATAGATCCAAAATTTGAAAATGTAATTTCTATTCAAAAAAAGGGAAATCTAAATTCTAAAAATTTCAAGAAAATTATAGAAGAAAATCAACTATCTACCTCAACAGTTGTTTTACCAAATGGAAATACTGAAGAGCTTTTCCAAGCAATTGTTTATGGTGATTATAAGAAATTTGAAAATAAAGGATACTTAATACAAGCCACTACCAAAACTTTTTTTACAGCTTTATTATCTTTAGAACAGATACAGGAGTTAGGAAATAATGAAAATATAAAAAGTATTGAAGTTCCTAAAATTGATGGTTTAAATAATATTCCTCATGTAACAGAATCTGGAACAAGTTTACTACATTCTGGAGTTTTGAATAACCAATCTTACAAAGGTCAAGGTGTTTTGGTTGGTATTTTTGATACAGGAATAGATTTTAAACATCCTGATTTCAATAGTCTTTCTGACCCTACTAAAACACGAATTCTTAGAATTTGGGACCAAACATTAACACCAGAAACTACAACGGAAAAATCTCCAACAGGTTTTTCTTACGGAGTAGAATATGCAAAGATTGAGATTGATGATGAGATTGACGGCTCTCCTACAAATTTAGTAAGAACTGTTGATACAAACGGACATGGAACGCATGTTGCGGGTACTGCTGTTGGTAGTGGACTGGGTACTGTAAAACGTCTATTTACTGGTACTGCTCCAGAAGCAGATATTATTGTGGTAAGAGGTGGTGTTAATAATTTTTCTTCTTTCAACCAAACAAACGGTTTGGAGTATTTCAAAAAAATTGCTGAAGAACTTAATAGACCTATTGTTGTTAATATGAGTATTGGTGGTCAAGTTTCTACACATGATGGAACAGAGGTTAACGAAATTGCCGTGAATGAATTTACAAAATCTGGTCCAGGTAGAGTTGTTGTCATTTCTGCAGGAAATGATGGAGGTGGAAAAATTCATCATTATTTAAATCTTAATCCAGGTGAAAAAAAATCATTTACAATTAATACTGAAGACCCTCCAACAGGTGTCACGAATAATTCTCTTGACTTTTTTTCATTTATTACTTACAATAGAGGATTAGAAAATAATTTAGATGTTACATTAAGAATTACAGCTCCAAATGGTGAAATAGTTACAAGACCTCCTGAAAGTTTTGCTACTGATGATATAAAGGATACATCTGGTAATACAATTTTAACAATTCAAAGTGCAAATTATTGGGAACTTGAAAGAAAAAAAAGATGGACACAAACAGTTGTTAAAAGAACAAGTACTTCTGTTCCAATTGCAGGAACATACGTTTTTGAATTTGAAAATACAAACGATGTACCTTTAGAGTTAGATGGCTGGATTACAAGTTATTCTGTCAATCTTAATCCTATAGATGGTAACAACGATTACACTACAGGCTCTCCTGGTAATGCTGATGAAGCAATAACAGTAGCAAATCATGCAGCTAGTTTATTCGTCTTAAATAAATTAACTGCTAACTACAGTTATCTATACAGTACATTTCAAGATAAAAATTTTTCAAGTTCCATTGGCCCAAGAGTGGATGGATTTAGAAAACCCGAAATTTCTGCTGATGGTACCCTTGTTACATCTGCTTTATCATCAAACATACCCTCATATACGACTGCGGGTTCTATAATTGATGGTAAATATTATAGAGCAATTTCTGGTACAAGTATGGCAGCTCCAGGTGTAGCAGGATCGGTAGCACTTCTTTTACAAGCAAATCCAAATTTAACTGCTAAACAAGTAAAAGATAGACTTACAAGCACAACTACTAAAGATAAATTCACAACAGAAAATTATTCAACTACTTTTGGATACGGTAAGATAAACACTTACAATGCCGTTTTACAAGAAGTAAATAGTCAAAATAATAATCAGTCATGTCCTGTAGGTAATTTCACGATATTAGGTTATGATACGTATGATAAATCTTATAGTAGTACTGATCTACCTAATTCTTATCAAGCAAATATAGCTAATACACAAAAAGTAGCTTTAAAATACACACCTACTATTTCTGGTAAATTAAAAAGTGTGTACATGTTGATGGGATATAATAATCCCGTAACTGATAGTCCTTTTACTGTTGAAGTAAGAAAAGCAAACGTTGATGGTTTACCTGGAGATTTAATTGCAACAAAAACATTTGATAGTACAATTAACACAAATTGGTACGGATGGAATAACTTAGATATTTCTGACCTTAATGTTGACGCAATTGCAAATAAAGATATTTTTATTAATTTTTATACAACAGGTACACATTTTAGAATATTTTATGACAAAGATAATATTGATGGAAGAACATATATTTCTAATAATGACGGAGCTTATATTCAAAATAAAACTTTAGATCCAAAAATAAGAATTGTTATTCATGAAAATACAGCAGCTGTTCATCAATTAGCTACTGCGAATTCTACTACAAAACAACAAATTATACCAGGATATAATTTAGCTATTAATAACTGTAAAGTTGTAACTCGTATTGAATCTGAAGGTGCAATTCCGGTTACAGGAGAAATAACAAGCAAAATATGGGTAGATAATTATACGAATGAACTTGTTAGTAGACGTGTTCAAGTTGAAAATTCAACACAAAATCCGACGGGAAAAATAACACTTTTCTTTACTCAAGCTGAATTTGATGCTTTTAATAATGGTAAAACAACACAATTACCAACTGATAAAAGTACTAACTTAGAAAATGTGAGAGTATATTTTTACGCTGGCACAAGTAGCGACAACTCTGGTAAACATTTATCTTACAATGTTAAACCTTTATCTATAGCAGTTAATCCCCAAAATTTAAAATGGAATGATACTTACAAATATTGGGAAGTTACTGTAGATTACGCTGGACAAGGTGGATATTTTGTAGGTACAGAAAATTCTTTAAGCAATGTTGATTTATCTCTAAATAATATTCAGATTTATCCAAATCCAGTTGTAGATCATGTTAATATTTCTTTACCAAATCAAATTAAAGACGCTTCGATTAAATTGATTGATTTAACTGGAAAAGTTATTATTTCTCAAAATATTAAAGGTGCAATTAACAAAATTAATATTCCTAATATTCCACAAGGTGTTTATATTCTTGAACTAAAAACAAGTGAAGGAACAATTAATAAAAAGATTATTAAAAAATAATTTCAAAAAAATAGTTAATTTTAAATGCGGGTTGATAAAACTCGCATTTTTTATTAAAAAAACATCCAATGAATAATCCAAAAATAATTAGAACAAACTCTAACAATATAGATTTTCAGGAACTGGTAAAAGAATTAGATGCCGACCTAAAAATTAGAGATGGTGAAGAGCATGCTTTTTTTGCTCAATACAACAAAATTGATTTGATAAACCATGTTGTAGTGGCTTATATGAATGACGAAGCTGTTGGCTGCGGCGCCATAAAACAATATGATGATGATACGATGGAAGTGAAACGAATGTTTGTAAAACCAACAAATCGCGGAAATGGAATTGCAACAATGGTTCTGAAAGAAGTCGAAAATTGGACGAAAGAATTAGATTTTTCGAAATGTATTTTAGAAACAGGAATCAAACAGCCAGAAGCAATAGCACTTTATCAAAAAAATAATTACACTCAAATTCCGAATTATGAACAATATGAAGCTGTAGAAAGTAGTGTTTGTTTTGAGAAAACTTTATAAAAAACTCCCCGAAGATTTTCTTCGGGTAGTTTTTATTTATTTCCTATAAATTACCGTTCCACCAGCTTGTGCCTTTGGAAAAATAGTAACATCTGCAATTTGCACATGTTCGGGTTGATTTAATAAATAATCAATTGCATTGGCAATATCTTCTCCAATTAATGGTTCAAAACCTTTGTAGACATTATCAGAAAGTTCTTGATTTCCTTTGAAACGAACCATAGAAAATTCCGTTTCTACAGCTCCTGGAGCAACATTAGAAACTTTTATTCCGTAAGGCAACAAATCATATCGCATTCCTTTACTCAAAGATTCTACAGCCGCTTTTGATGCACAATAAGTTGCAGCATTTGGATAAACTTCTTTTCCTGCAATCGACGAAATATTAATAATATGCGCATTTGTAGATTTTTTAAGAAGTGGAATAATTGCTTTCGAAACATAAATTAATCCTTTCACATTAATATCAATCATCGCTTCCAAATCTTCTAAATCTGCTGTATCAAAAGGTGCCAAACCATGTGCATTTCCTGCATTATTGATTAAAATATCAATATTTTTCCATTCATCTTCCAGATTTTCTACTGCATTATAAACAGCTTCTTTGTCACGAACATCAAACTGAATGGTTTTAACTTCTGTGATTTCTGCTAATTCTTCTTGAATTTCATCTAATCTATTTTGACGACGTCCACATAAAATTAAACGATAATTTAACGCTAATTTCTTCGCTGTCGCCATTCCTATCCCAGATGTTGCTCCGGTAATGAAGACTGTTCTTTTCATCTTTTTAAATAATTAATAATGCTTTTTTAAGGCCATCTAAGATACAAGCTAAAAAGAAATTAAAAAATGATTTATCCTGCTTTCTTTCTACATTTTCTATTTTTTCCATTTTCGTTTTCCCGCGTGAATCGTTCTTCACGGCTGCGTTTCCTATTGCAGAAAGTAGTTTCTTTTTAGTTCCATCGTCACGTAAAACATTTACTTTAAGATTATCATAATCTATCCCAAAATCTCCTTTTGCAATTTTATTATTTCCATTAATATTAAATTGTATTTTTTTGAAATCACCATCAACAGACACTTTAAGATAAGGTTTTACAAATGGATCAAGATTTTTTGCTGGTAAATTTGTAATTCCTCCATTTATATTAAATTTATCTGACGTATTCATCGGATTGAAAACCCAATTTGCACGTAAATCTCCATTCATAAATTCAGAACGCCAATCTACAATCACATTTGGCAAAGATTTCTTTTTATAACCCGAATTTATATTTTTAACTGTTGCATTTATAGATGAAAATGTTAACTTTCCTGTTCCAATACTTTTTGCAGTTTCTTCTTCATATTCTAATTTAGAATTTACCAATTGTAATTGTTTCACACCAAGATCAAATTTCATATTTCGTAATTTTTCAGAGAAAAATGTTTTTCGTTTTTTATCTTCTGGCGGAAGTAAACTTCTATAAATATTGGTGTAAAGTTGATTCAATTTAAACTGATTTGCTTTCAAGAAAAAATCTTTTGATGGCGAAATTCCCCACTGAATTCCATTTCCAGAAATTTGATTAATAGAAATTGTATACAAATCCGATTGCTCTTTTAGTTGATTTGTAAAAACTTGACGTGACATTTTTGGCGTTAATCTTAATTGATTTACGACAATATTTCCATCAGAAAATTGAAGTTCAGACGTATTTAATTTATAAACTTTACTCATGTCAAAATCAATTCCAGCAGACTTTAACAATACAGATTTATAAGAAAATGGAATAGATTGTTGTATTGTTTTTGGATCGACATTAATCTCTTTGAATGCTAATTGAAATTGTTTCAACGTAAGATTTGGCGTTTTTTGTTGATAAGGAATTACGTCCAAATGTCCATTTATCAACGAAATATTATTCACTTTTATAATATCATTAAAATCTTGCGGAGCTTTACCTTCTCGTTGTGCAACACGTCTTGGTTGACCAAAAATAGTAAATTTTGGATTCTTCAAAATCACATTATTTATATGCAATTTCTTTCCATAATCGTTTACCAAACCCAAAACAGTAAGATTTACATTACTGAAATCAAATTTTTGTGAAGCAATAAAACGAGAACGTTTTATTTGAATGGTATCAACGCCAAGATTAAAATCAATTAGAAATTTTTTGGTTGCAACATCTACTCTTTTCGCAATTAATTTCTCATTTTTTTGATCGATGATTTTGACATTTACTTCATCTAATTTTATAGAATTTGTGTGAAAATAGAATTGATTATTTTTTAACCCCCAACTGTTATTGTTTAACGTAAGAAGTGGCGCTTCTATATCTAATAAAGTATTTGATTTTGTATAATTTTGATTAAACTGAGTTTTAGAAATCAAAGGTTTCATTTTGAAGTTTTTCAATACCAATTTTTTCTCTGTCAAATCAAAAGAAGAAGCTGTGAGCGTGTGCATTTCATTCAACCTATAATACATCGAATCCAGTTTTACACGAAACGTTTTATAATCTATCGGAATATCATTTGCACGTGTTAATTGGTTCATTTTAATTCCTTCTATGCTCAAATCAACATTATTTACAGCATATTTTATAGTTGTTGCGTCCGCAAAAAGTGTTCGTATTTTACCATCTTCTATTTGCAGTTTTTTGATATTAATCAAATCCGCATCTTCTGGTTTTATCGTAACTTTGGTTGGTTCTTTATCTGTTTTATTTTTAGATTTTGCAGCAATAATACAGATTTTTGGTTGTTTAAAACGAATTAAATCTGTCTTGAAATATAATTTGTCTTCGGTTGTAAATCCCCAATCCATGTTGGTTAGATTAAGTAATTTTGTTTCGATATCAAATAAATCTACATCAGAATTATTGGGTACAAAATTTTGCCCATTCATTTGGAGAGGTTTCATGGTAAAATCGACCAATTCAAAACTTGTATTGTTGAATTTAACTTTCTTAGCACGTAAAATTTGTCGGTCTTTTATCTCAAAAAACATCGAATCTAATTTTATCTCGTAATCAGAATATCTAAACGGAATTTTTTTATCAACAGTTCGCTCATTAAATTTTACGCCATCAAAATCTATACTAAAATTGGACACATTTGCAAGATGTTTTTTCCCTGATTTAGAAAATAAATTAAACTCACCATTGTTGATATTTACATTAGAAACATTAAAACTTTCACCAACTTTAACTTGTGTTGTATCCTTTTTTATGGAATCATTTTTTTCTCGTAAATAATAATTTACACTCGGCTTTTCAATGTTTATAGAATAGGCTGAAACTTCTTTTTTTGCAATTAATTTATAGAAATTAATTCCGACAATTTCTATTTCTTCCACTTTTCCCGTCGCATCTATAGAATCTTTTATCATCAAAGAATCTTTTGGCGAAACTTCTACATTTTTGAGTGAAAGTGATGAGTTAAAAAAGGAAAAACTCAAATCTTTGTACGTAAAATTATAGGGCGTGTCATTTTTTTCTGCAATAATTTTTGGTAGACGATTATTCAGAAAATAAGTTGCATAACTGCTTAAAGCAAAAAGTATCGCAATAATAGAAATTAAAGCGATACTAATATTTTTAGTCCAACGATTCTTAAACATTGATATAATTTGGTTAAGTAATTAATTCACAATAACTATACCAATTTCAACAATATTTTGTGCGTTATTCGTTTATATCATAAATTTCTTTGATATTTTTAAGAATTTGATCAAAATCTAATTTAAGATCAATCAAATTTCCTGTAAATAAATCGAAAACCCAACCATGAATTTCCAATCCATTTTCCATAGCACGTTGCACGAAAGGATTTTTCACAACATTAATACATTGCTCTTGTACATTAAGCTCTACCAAACGATTATAGCGTATTCCTTCGTTCTCTATTGCATTCAATTCTTCCGAATGTAAACGATAAACATCTCTAATATTACGCAACCACGGATTCATAATTCCTAAATCTTTGGGAATCATAGCAGATTTTATTCCGCCACAATTATAATGTCCGCAAACTACAATATGTTTCACTTTCAGATGCTCTACAGCATAATCTAAAACCGATGTTGTATTCAGATCCAAACTAATTACCATATTGGCTATATTGCGATGTACAAAAACTTCTCCTGGCTCTGCTCCAAACAATTCTTCCGTAGTTACACGGCTATCCGAGCAACCAATATAAAGTATTTCTGGACTTTGACCTGCAGACAATTTATCAAAATACGCAGCATCTTGACTTAGACGTTTCGCAACCCACTCTTGGTTGTGTTTAAAAACTTTTTCTAGATTCATAATTCTTTATAATACATCTTGCACTTCTGGGTGTTTTCCTACATAAACACTTACATAACTACAAAATGGTAAGATTTTTAATTTATTTTTTCTTGCATAATCTACAGCTTCTAACACTAATTTTTCGGCAAAACCTTGTCCTCTCAATTCTGGATTAACACCTGTATGATTTATCAACATTTGCTCTGCTTTTAATATAAAAGTCAATTCTCCAACCGCATTATTTGTATCATCTATCAATTCAAAAACACCGTTTTTACCGTCTAATTTTAATTCAATTTTCATAGCCAATCAATTTTTGTTTAAGATATATTTTTTGAACGAAAAATCGAACTAATTATTTGTTAAAACTCTATAAATTCGGGACAAATTTAAGGTCGAAAAAGTTTTAAATCAAAGAAAATTTAACTTAATAATAATCTTTCTATTTAATTACTTTTCTATCTGATTATCAATATGAAACCATCAACTATAATAAATAATGTATAGTGTCGCTTTTTTTTATTTGATTATTTCATACATTTGTTAGATATTTTAAGGAAATATTCTTCATATGAAATTTATTGTATCGAGCAACACGTTATTAAAAAATGTTAACTTAATTGGTGGAGTAATCAACTCTAATAACACTTTACCAATTCTTGATAATTTTTTATTCGAATTAGACGGAAATCAATTAAAAATTACTGGATCAGATTTAGAAACTACAATTTCAACAATTTTAGAAGTAGAATCTAACGATAATGGTAAAATTGCCATTCCATCAAAAATCTTAACAGATACATTGAAAACTTTTCCAGCTCAACCTTTAACTTTTATTCAAAAAGAAGGAAATACTTTGGAAATTGTATCTGAACAAGGTAATTATCAATTAGCGTTTGAAGATGCTAATGAGTATCCACAAACGCCAGATATTGAAGACGCAAGTACAACAACATTGGGCGCAAGTGTATTATCAGAAGCAATTCTGAAAACTATTTTCGCAACTGGAAACGACGAATTACGTCCTATTATGACGGGAGTTTTCTTCCAAGCAAGCGATGATATTTTCCGTTTTGTTGCAACTGATGCACACCGTTTGGTAAAATATACACGTAACGGATTACAAGATTTACAAGCTGCAGAGTACATTATGCCAAAGAAACCTCTTAACTTATTAAAAAATATTTTAGGTGGAAATAATGATGATGTTACGATAGAATATAATAAAACAAATACACGTTTTTCTTTTCAAAACATTGTATTGACTTGTCGTTTGATTGATGGAAAATATCCTAATTATGAAGCGGTAATTCCAAAAGAAAATCCAAACGTATTAACGATCAATAGAAATTTATTTTTAACATCATTGAAGCGAGTTGCAATTTTCTCTAACAAAACGACAAATCAAGTTCGATTAAAATTAGTTGGAAATTCATTAACAATTTCTGCTGAAGATATTGATTTTGCTAACAAAGCAGAAGAAAGACTTCCTTGTGATTACAACGGAACAGATTTGCAAATCGGTTTCAATTCTCGTTTCTTAATTGAGATGTTGAATAACTTACAATCAGAAGAAATAACATTAGAAATGTCTGAACCAAATCGTGCAGGAATCATCAAACCAGTTGATGGACTTGAAGAAGGCGAAGAAATCCTAATGTTAGTAATGCCAGTTATGTTAAACGCGTAATAAACAAGAATACATAAATTCATTTTTACAATACAATGAAAATTTCATACAATTGGCTAAAAACCTACATTGATACAAATATTTCGCTAGACGAAATATCTGCAACGCTTACAAGCACAGGGCTTGAAGTAGAAGGTGTAGAACAAGTAGGTGGAGCTAAACCATATTTGGATACCGTATTAGTTGGGAAAGTTTTATCGGCTGTACCTCATCCAAATGCAGATAAATTAAAAGTAACAAAAATAGATTTAGGAGATGGTCAAGAAACGCAAATCGTTTGTGGAGCTCCTAATGTAGCGGTTGGTCAAAACGTTCCTGTAGCGACTGTTGGTACAATTTTACCTTCTTCGGAAGGAGAATTTAAAATAAAAAAAGCAAAAATTCGTGGTGAAGAATCTTTCGGAATGATTTGTTCTGAAGTAGAATTAGGAATTGGTACTGATAATTCAGGAATCTTAGTTTTACCAGAAGATTTAAAACCAGGAACACCAGCTTCTCAATTGTTCAATGATGGAGAAATCGATTACGAAATTGAGATTGGTCTTACACCAAACCGCGCAGATGCAATGTCACATTTTGGTGTTGCGCGTGATTTACACGCTGCATTAAAAACACGTGATATTACTTCGACATTCAAAACGTATGATATTTCAAATTATCCTACAACAGATTTTGGTCAAAATCCTATTTCTATCGAAGTAAAAGATACAGAAGCTGCACCACGTTATGCGGGTGTTTACTTGAAAAATGTAAAAGTTGCTGAATCTCCAGATTGGTTAAAAAATCGTCTGAAAGTAATCGGATTATCTCCAATAAACAATGTTGTAGATATTACGAATTACATTTTACACGATTTAGGACAACCTTTACATGCTTTTGATGCAGATAAAATTGAAGGAAATAAAGTAATTGTTCAGAAATTAGCCGAAGGCACAAAATTCACAACTTTAGATGGTGTAGAACGTACATTAAAAGGTTATGAATTAATGATTTGTAACGAAAATTCACCAATGTGTATCGCTGGTGTTTTTGGAGGAAAAGAATCTGGAGTTTCTGACTCTACAACAAATATTTTCTTAGAATCTGCTTATTTTGAGCCTGTAACTATTCGTAAAGGTGCAAAAGCACATGCGTTGAATACCGATGCTTCTTTCCGCTTTGAACGTGGAATTGATCCAAATACAACAATTGATGCGTTGAAAAAAGCAGTGTTGATGTTTGTTGAAATTACTGGTGCTGAAATCGCTTCTAATATTGATGATATTTATCCAAATCCAATCCAAAACTTTAATGTAAAATTACGTTTAAGTAAGGTGGTTGAATTATTAGGTGTAGAAATCGCTGAAGATAAAATAAAAGCTATTTTAAAGAATTTAGAAATCAAAATTTTGTCTGAAAATGATGGCGTTTTAGATTTAGAAGTTCCTGCTTATCGTGTTGATGTACAACGTGATGTCGATTTAATAGAAGATATTTTAAGAATTTATGGATACGATAATATCGAAATTCCATCAAAATTCTCTTTCTCTTATGTTCCAAATCAAAAAGTTAGTCCAGATAAAATTGAAGATTTTATTGCACGTCAATTAATCTCTTTCGGTTTTAATGAAGCGATGAATAACTCGTTAACGAAAAAAGAATACGAAGAAATTTTCTTTTATCCAGCAGGAGAAAGCGTTGCGATGTTAAATCCACTTTCTGCTGATTTAGCGGTAATGCGCCGTACTTTATTGAATGGTTTATTAGAAAATGTTGCCTTCAATATCAATCGTAGAAATACAGATGTAAAATTATTCGAATTCGGAAAAATTTACCGTAAGATTGATGATATTTACGAAGAAAATAAATGTTTAGGAATCGTTGTTTCAGGAAATTTTAATGCTGAATCTTGGACAGGAAATGTGCGTAAAGTTGCTTTTTCTGATTTGAAAGGTTTGGTACAACAAATTTTTGTTCGTTTAGATATTCAAATAACAGATGAAAAACCTGCAAATGATGATAATTTCTTAGATGGAATTGAATTTATTTCTGGAAAAAAATCATTAGGTAAATTAGGAATCATCAACAAAAAATTAGCGAAAAAATTAGGTGTAAATCAAGATACTTTCTTTGCTCAATTAAATTGGGATGCGTTGTTAGAATTAACAAATAATCACGATTTAAAATACCAAGAAATCTCTAAATTCCCAGGTTCTCGCCGAGATTTAGCGTTATTAATAGATTCTACCGTGAAATATGAAGAATTGTATAAAGCAACAAAAGAAGTGAAAACAAATTTATTGAAAGCCGTTAATTTATTCGACGTTTACGAAGGAGATAAATTACCAGCTGGAAAAAAATCGTATGCATTAAGTTTTACAATTCAAGACGAAACAAAAACATTAAGCGACCAAGAAATTGATGGTTTGATGAATAAATTAATCAAATTGTACCAAGAAAAATTTAGTGCAGAATTAAGATAAAATAATCCGAAAAATTATGAAGATAGCAACTATTTTTTGTGCAATACTTATAACAGCTTTTATCGCTACATCTTGTTCTACTACTACTTCTGCGGTTAAAATAAAACCAAAATCAGAAGTTTCTATTTCTAACCAAAATTGGTATTTGGTAAATGATAATGATGTGGTAAAAGGTTTGTACGACAAGGATGTAAATTTGACGATTGACGAAGCCAATTCTACTGTTACAGGTTTTGCAGGTTGTAATAATTTTACAGCTACTTTTACTAAAGTAAGCGGTGTTGTAAGTTTTGTGAATTTCTCTGAAACAAAAATGGCTTGCCCAAATATTAGTAAAGAAAAAGCATTTTTATCGATGTTGAAAAATGTAAATCGTTACGAAGTTTCTGGAAAAGAATTACATCTTTATAAAGGAAATATTTTATTAATGACTTTTAAAACAACTTAGTTTTAACACAATATATCTTAAAAAAGCGATCAATTAATTGATCGCTTTTTTAATTTCAAGAAATATGTTTATTGAATGGATTAACGTACTTTTGTAATCTAATTTTTAGTCAATAAATATGCCTCAAAATATAACGATTCGTATATCGCCTTCAGAAGCTGCAAACGAAAACATTCTTAAACAACGTTTAGCCTCAGCTGCTAAAACAAAACCAGAAAACATCAATGCTTATCAAATTGTAAGACGCTCTTTAGACGCGCGTAGCCGTAATATTGTAGCACAATTACAAGCAAATGTTTTTATTAATGAAGAATTTGAAGATGCATTTGCATTTTATCCAAAACTTCAAAACGTTTCAAATGCACATGAAGTTTATATTGCTGGCGCTGGTCCTGCGGGATTATTTGCTGCTTTAGAATTGATAGAGCAAGGTCTTAAACCAATTATTATCGAACGTGGTAAAAATGTGAGAGATCGCCGTAGAGATTTAGCTGCGATGAACAAAGAAGGAAAAGTGAATCCAGAATCTAACTACTGTTATGGTGAAGGAGGAGCTGGAACATATTCGGACGGAAAATTATATACACGATCTACAAAACGTGGAAATATTCTAAAATCGTTGCAATGGTTTGTTCACTTTGGTGCGACAGAGCGTATTTTGCAAGAAGCGCATCCACATATAGGTACAAATAAATTACCAGGAATTATCGCAAACATGCGCGAAGCGATTATAGCATGTGGTGGAGAAGTTTTGTTTGACACAAAATTGACAGATATTCTAGTCGAAAATAATCAAATAAAAGGTATCGAACTTAATAATGATACAAAGATTAAAACCTCTCAATTAATCTTAGCAACTGGACATTCGGCGCGTGATATTTTCAGAATGTTAGATCAAAAAAAGATTTTAATCGAAGCAAAACCTTTTGCTTTAGGTGTTCGTATCGAGCATCACCAATCGTTGATTGATTCAGCTCAATATCATTGTTCTGCAAATGGCGAACGAAACGAATTTTTACCTCCAGCCTCGTATTCATTGGTTTCGCAAGAAGCTGGTCGTGGCGTTTTCTCATTTTGTATGTGTCCTGGCGGAATTATTGCGCCCGCATCTACAGACGAAGGAGAATTGGTGGTAAATGGTTGGTCGCCTTCTAAACGTGATGGATTTTTTGCAAATTCTGGAATGGTTGTAACCGTTGACGAAAATGATTTTGCTAAATATGGTTTTACAGGACCTTTGGCTGGAATGAAATTTCAACAAATGGTAGAGCAAAAAGCGTGGCAAGTTGGTGGCGGAAAATTAAAAGCTCCAGCTCAACGAATGACAGATTTTGTTTCGAATAAATTATCAAATTCTTTGAATGATTGTTCATATTTGCCAGGTTTAACTTCAGGATTATTAAGCGAAGTTTTACCAAAAGAAGTGCATCAATCTTTGCAATTAGGTTTCCAAACATTTGGTAAAAAAATGAATGGATATTTTACCGAAAATGCAAATGTTGTGGCAACAGAATCAAGAACTTCTTCGCCAGTTCGCATTCCTCGTAACGATGAAACTTTACAACATACACAAGTTACCGGATTATTTCCTTGCGCTGAAGGAGCGGGTTATGCAGGTGGAATTATTTCTGCAGCGATGGATGGTGCAAAAGTTGCACTAGCTGTGAAGAATTTTATCGAAAAATAGTTTTATATTTAATCATCAAAATAAATTAACGATGTCAAGCTGAACTTGTTTTCAGCTTGATATCTTTTAAGAAAATGAATTTTCTAAAATCTATATTATTTGTTGGTTTAGGCGGTGCTGTTGGTAGTGTTGCAAGATATTTAATTTCGTACGGAATAGGAAAATATTACACGCAACCTTTTCCTTTAGCCACTTTTCTTACAAATATGATTGGTTGTTTTTTGATAGGCGCTTTGTATGGCTATTCAATCAAAAATAATTTAGGAAATACATATTTCAATTTTCTATTAATTACTGGTTTTTGTGGTGGTTTTACAACTTTCTCGAGTTTTTCTTACGAGAATTTCAACTTAATCCAACAAAATATTTATACACTAATCATCTATATTTTTCTTAGTATTTTAGTTGGATTACTTTTTACACTGATCGGTTTTAAATTATTTAAATAATACATTATCAATAAAATACATTTTATCAACAATTGATAATAAAAAATCCTTATTTTTAATAAATTTTTAAAAATAAGCTATGAAGAAATCTTTTCTACTATGCGGAATTATGTTTGGTTCCGTTTTAACTTATGCGCAATTAAAGACTGTGAAAAAAACTGACAACAAAGGATACAACTACGAAATGGTAGAAAATGATCCTTCAAATACGCGAATTTATACGCTAAAAAATGGTTTGAAAATTTATTTGGCTCAACTAAAAGATGAACCAAGAATACAGACTCATATTGCGGTAAAAACAGGTTCTAATAATGATCCAGAAGATAATACTGGTTTAGCACATTATTTAGAGCACATGGTTTTTAAAGGAACTTCTAAAATTGGAACACAAAATTGGAACACCGAAAAACCTTTAATCAAGCAAATTTCTGATTTATATGAACAACATAAAGCAGAAAAAGATCCAGCCAAAAAAATAGCACTTTATAAAAAAATAGATGAAGTTTCTCAAGAAGCGTCTAAATATGCTGTTGCGAATGAATATGATAAATTAATTTCATCTTTAGGCGCTTCTGGCACAAATGCACATACATCTTTAGAGGAAACAATTTACCATAATAATATTCCTAATAATGAATTAGAAAAATGGTTGATGGTAGAATCTGAACGTTTCAACGAATTAGTTTTACGTTTGTTTCATACCGAATTAGAAGCTGTTTACGAAGAGTTTAATCGTTCACAAGACAATGATGGGCGTTTGGTTTATTATAAAATGATGGAAACATTATTTCCTAAATCACATTATGGTACACAAACGACAATTGGAACTTCTGAGCATTTAAAAAATCCTTCGATGGTTGCTATTCATAATTATTTCGATAAATATTATGTAGCAAGTAATATGGCTGTCATGTTAATTGGTGATTTTGATTTTGACACAGCAGTTCCTCTGATTGATAAACATTTTGGAAGTTATGCAACAAAACCAGCTCCTGTACAATATGTAGCAAAGGAAGAACCAGTAAAAACTATTGTAACAAGTGAGGTTTTTAGTCCTTCGTCAGAAAGAGTTCAATTTGCTTATCGTTTTGATGGTGCAAAAAGTTCTGATGCTAAATATGTTACATTAATAGATTATATTTTAAGCAATTCTACTGCAGGTTTAATCGATTTAAATATCAATCAGCAACAAAAAGCTTTAAGCGCAGGAAGTGGAGCTTCGTTTTTCCGTGATTATGGAATGCATTCTTTTTCTGGTGCGCCAAAACAAGGACAATCTTTAGAGGAAGTACGTGACTTAATTTTTGCTCAAATCGAAAATATCAAACAAGGAAAATTTGAAGATTGGATGATTGATGCTGTTGTAAATGATCTTAAAAAATCTCGTTTACAAAGTTGGGATAATTCACGTTCTTTAGCTGCAAGTCTTTACAAATCGTACATTAATGATATGCCTTGGTCAGAAGTTGTAGATCAATACAATGATATGGGACGAGTAACAAAGCAAGAATTAATGGATTTTGCAAAAAAACATTACAATAATAATTATGTAATTGTTTACAAACGTCAAGGCGAAAACAAAGATTTGGTACGTGTTTCTAATCCAGGAATTACACCAATTCAATTAAATCGTAGTGCAGAATCTGATTTTTATAAAAACTTTATGAAAATCGGAACAAAGGATATTCAGCCAGTTTTTGTTGATTTTAAGAAAGAATTAAAAGAAGGAAAAATCAAGAAAGCTAAATTTACTTCAATCAATAATAATACAAATGATTTAAGTTCGGTTTACTATATTTCTGATATGGGTTCTGATCATAATAAGAAATTAGGTTTAGCTATCAATTATTTAGATTATTTAGGAACGTCTAAATATTCACCAGAAAATTTGAAAAAAGAATTTTATAAAATTGGTGTAGAATATGGGGTAAATGCAGGAACTGATAGAACATATGTTTATTTAACTGGTTTACAAAAGAATTTACCTGAAGGAATAAAATTATTTGAACATTTATTAAACGATGCTGTTGCAAATAAAGAATCTTATCAAGAATATGTAAAATCTATCATCAAATCTAGAGCAAACGCAAAAAATAATAAAAATGCTATTGCGGTAGCTTTAAATACTTATGCTCAATATGGTGCTGAGAATCGTTTTAGAGATATTGTTTCAGAATCTGAACTTAATGCAATTGATCCGAAAGAGTTAACACAGATAATCAAAGATTTCTTTAATTATAAACATCAAATTTTCTATTTCGGAAATAATGAAACAGCAACTAAAAAAGCAATAGAACAATACCATAATTTTGGAAAAGAGTTAGCTTATCCTGCGAAAAAAGACTTCCCTCAACCTATTACAGATGGTAAAGTTTATTTCGCTCCTTACGATATGGTACAAGCAGAAATTAATTTTATTGCGCGCGATACAAAGTACGATCCTACTCTTTTAACACCTTCTGGAATTTTTAATGAATATTTTGGTGGAGGATTATCATCTATCGTTTTTCAAGAAATTCGTGAGTCGAAATCATTGGCTTATTCAGCACGTGCAAGTTATACTAATGCAAGCAAAAAAGAATTGTATAATTATGTTAGAGCAAATATCGGAACACAAGCCAATAAATTGCCACAAGCCGTAGAAGCAATGAATGAATTGATGAATAACATGCCAAAAGCACCAAATCAATTTGAAAATTCTAAGCAAGCTGCGTTGAAACAAATTGCAACAAAGCGTTACACAAAATCTAATATTTTCTTTTATTGGTTATCGTTACAAGATCGTGGTTTAACTTATGATATCAACAAAGATATTTATACGCAAACATCTACGTTGACTTTAGATCAATTAAATAATTTCTTTAATCAACGTATCAAAGGACAAAAATACAATGTTGGATTAATTGGTAATAAAACAAATTTGGATTGGAATGCCGTTCAGAAATTAGGTGAAATTAAAGAATTGACTTTAGAAGATTTATTTAATTATTAATCACTTAAAAAATACATAAATCAATAAACGCGTTTTGGGAAATTCCTTCAACGCGTTTATCTTTTAAACCAACCTATGAATACTGAAATCACTCAAAAATAAGATGAGGTTCCAGCTCTTTAAATTTCTCTTCACTTATTGCATAACTTTTTTTCAACGTATTTGCATCTTTAAATTTTCCTCCTAATGAGCGTTTAAAATTAAGAATTGTGTTTGCTTGTTTCTCTGTAAAACCCAATTTCACCCAATCTTCTACATTCAAATTATTTGGATTAAATTTTCCTTTTATATCAACTTGTGCTATAGATTTTTCTTCAACTTTAGTTTTTTCGGATTTAGATTCTACACTTTCAGGTAAATCGATATAAGCTTGCATTTCATTATATTTTTCATCAGAAATCATATAACATTTTTTCAATTGCTCTTTCGACTTAAATTGTCCACCCAAAATCTTTTTATATTTCAGTATAGATTCTGCTTGTTTAGAAGAAAAACCAATATTTTGCCAATCATTTTCAGAATAATTATTCGGATTAAATTTCACATAATTAATAGTCTTACTAAGCTGTCTTTTTTCTTGCTTTTCCTCTTGTTTAGTATGTTCCGGCAATAAAATATAACGCGACATTTCTGCATATTTATCATCAGAAATCACAAAACATTTCTTTATTTGCTCCTTACTCGTAAACTTTCCGCCAACAATTTGCTTATATTTCATAATAACTTCTGCCTGTTTTGGCGTAAAACCAATTCTTTCCCAGCCTTGTTGCGGTAAATCATTCGGATTAAAATTGGTATAAGCTATTTTATTTTCAGGATATTTTGTCTCAAAAGTAGATGTCGATTTTTCAGGTAAAAGTAGAAACGGCTCCAATTCTTTGTACTTTTCCTCATCAATTACATAGCATTTTTTTATTTGCTCTTTACTTGTAAATTCACCGCCTACAATTCCTTTATATTTTATGATAACTTCCGCTTGTCGCTCAGAAAACCCAAGTTTTACCCAATCTTCTTGTGAATAATTATTTGGATTAAATGGTTTTATAGAATCTTTGTCAAACTTTTTTGAAGAAGAATTAAACGTATAATTATCTGAATCAGAATGAATTTTATATGATTCTAACAAAACTTTATCAGAAGCTGTTAATTCATACGCATCATGTTGTATCGAAAAATTCTGAAAAATTTCAAACAACAAGATTATTATAAAAAGTAAATACAACCCAAATCTTTGCGATTTGTCGAGGTAAAAAAGAGATTTTTTTAGATAACCCATTTGGTAAATATTTGAGTTAAAATCAACCAAATACAAACATATTATTTTATCACAAAAGCAATATAACCATCAAATTTACAGAAAGTTATAATTAATAAAACAATTAAAAGGTTATTAAATATTTATAATTAAATAAAGTAAAAAATTATAAATCAAAGACTGATTTTCGCTTAATAATAAAGCAATCTTTTACCCAGAAAAAGAATAACATCATAAAATATCCAACAATCGTTAAACCAATTGTTGCAAAAGATAAATAGATAAAAATAAGACGTAATTTTGCAACACGAATGCCCAATTTATCTGCAAAACGCGAGATAACATTAAACCATTCATTCTCCGTAAAATTTCTAATTTGCTCTTTCATTTATCGTAAAATATGATGTCCGATAGCGCAATTTAAACATTTTTTTTCGGAGCAATATCTTTTTTTGAGATGAATTAAAATTTGAGAATCTTTTGCATTTTTATTTTCGAAACCAATCCGTACAAATTCATCTAAAATAGAATTATTTTCAGGATCAATTTCTTGCAATAAATCAAGATAAAAATCAATTTCGACTTCACTCCTAACGCGTTCAAAAGCATAACGCAACGGAATAATTGTGTTAATCAATATATTATTTATTTTATCTTTTGAAATATTTTTAGTTTGAAAATTAGATTCATTTTTGAATGTATAATGCGTTTCCCAAAACGGATTTAATTCTATTTTTTCAAATAATTTATAATATGATTTTAAATTATTTTGAATGATTATTTCAGAAAACAATTTAGAAAATTCTCCATAAATAGCTGATAATTGAGCCAAACGAACAGTTGGAAAACCGATAGGACGCATTTTTGAAAATTTGAATAAACTTGACGAAATTGGTTCGAGTTTATATTTTATTTTCAAGAAATTATATTCATTTTTTAATTGCTTATAATAATCATTCTCAAAATTATCATCAAGAAAACCAGCTTGACCAAAAAACAATGCTTCTACTTTTACTTTATCAAACTGATTTTTTTGAAGAACATCAAATGGAAAAGAATTTGACCAAATCTCAAACGCTTCAACATTCACTTTCAATCCAAAATTCTTCGCTAAACTTTTGAACAAAGTTTCTTCCCAATTGTTGTTATTCTTTGATAAAAGTTGAAGAATAAATTCAGTTTTTTCTTCAAAGCGTTCTATTAACAATCGTTCAAACCATAACGAAAACTGTTTTAAATCAATCTCTTTTAGAAATTCTTCGCAATAAATTCTTTCAAATTTAGAATTAATTATATTCTGATAATTGTACACGATTTCTGGTTTTACAAAATCTTGTAAAATCAAGGTTTGTACATTTCGCTGTCGCAATTCATCAATTTCACAATCATGGTTCCAAACGATATGTAAAATCACATTTTGATACGCCAAATCGTCATTATGTCGATGCAAATTCCAATCCGAAGAATTGACATGCATTTCCACAGAACCTGCCCATAATTTGTCGCCAATCACAATTTTAGCTTCTAAAAAATCTGGTCCAGCATGAAAATTCAGATTTCCTCCATCTATAATTTCGATAAAATCACCATGATAAGTTTTCAAATTCTGCGTTGAATAGAGCTTATATTTCCAAATATGATGTAGAAAAACTTCTTTCATAAGGTGTAGATTTTCAGTTTATTATAAAATTAATAAAAAAATATTGATAAAAAATATAATTTAATTAAACGTTTGTTTAAATTTGCATATTCAATTTTGGACATGGAATTAAATGATAAAAAACTAGCGATACTTGCTGCAGCAGAAAATGTATTTAGCCGACGAGGGATAGATGCGGCTTCGGTGCGCGAAATTTCTAAAGAAGCAAATATAAATATTGCGATGATTAGCTATTATTTTGGCTCGAAAGAGAAATTAGTAGAAAATTTATTTAGTTGGAGAATTGCAAAATTTAATGCTGCTTTAGAGCAAATTTCTGATAATGAGATACTTTCTCCATTAGAAAAATTAAACGAAATATTGAAATCTTATCTTAATCGGATTTTAGATAATCCAGAATTTCATCGCATTATGGCGAGAGAATATTCTAAAAAAGATTCGATTTTAGAGGTTGACAAAAAGATTAATGAGTTAAAACTTAAAAATCTTACCTATATCTCAAAAGTTATAAATGAAGGATATCAACAAGGAGTTTTCAAGAGAAAAGCGCCCGCAGAAGCTGTTGTAATGGTGGTTATTGGCGGAACTTCTTATTTGATATTAAATGAAAAAACATATTTAGAATTATGGGGATTAAATTCTCATGAAGAGTTCGCAGAACGCATTCACGACGAATATTATCCTTATTTGATGGATTCTTTAAAAGCAATTTTACTATACGATGAAAAATAAATTTTTCTTACCAATTTGTTTAGTTATTGCAACTTTAGCTCAGGCACAAGAAAAAAATGTGTCGTTGCAGGAGATTATTCAACAAAGTTTACAGAACAGCAAATCTGTAAAAGTTGCCGAAGCTGCTAAAAATACAAGTGAGTATAAAGTGCAAAGCGCAAAAAACAATCGTCTACCAGATGTTTCGCTTAGCGGACAATATATGCATTTGTTTACGACAACAAATATAGACTTCAAAATTCCGATGCAAAGTTCTGCAACAGGAATGGGCGTAGAACCAAGCCAAATGATGATGGCTTCTGCAAATGCTTCTTTACCTATTTTTGCAGGTTTCAAGATAAAGAATGGAATTAAGCAAAGTGAATTGATGGTTGATTTATCTAATTTACAAATTGAAGCAACCAAAGAAAACGTGGTTTGGCAAGCAATTAATCTTTATTTCGGATTGTATAGAACACAACATTCTATTGATGTTTTGAATGAAAATTTGGTTAGAGCAAATCAACGTGTAAAAGATTTTCAGAATTTTCTGGATAATGGAATTATTCCAAGAAATGATTTGTTACGTGTAAAATTACAAGCGTCGAACGTGCAAGTTGCGATAGAAGAAGCACAAACACAGTACAAAAACATCAATTATAGATTGAATATTTTAACTGGTCAGGACGAAAGTACAGTTGTTAATGTAAATGATATACAAGATTTATCAACATTAGAATCTTCTCAAGATTTTTCTCATCGTACAGATGTAAAAAGTTATGAATTGAAAGATAAAATAGCAGAAAATCAAATCAAAATTGCTAAAGCTGCTTATTATCCACAATTGGCTGTTTCGGCAGGATATTATGCTTTAGATATTGACAAAGTTGCTTCTGTAACGAATGCTACAAATGTTGGTATTGGATTGAAATATGATTTGTCTTCGTTGTATAAAAATAAAGCTGAAGTAGAAATTACAAAAGCAGAAAAGTTAGAAAACGAATTGCAAAGAGAAACAACTATAGATAAAGCTAAAGTTGAAATTAGTGAGGCTTTTCAAAAATTTGAACTTGCTAAGAAGAAAAACATCGTTTACAACGAAGCTGTAGAACAAGCAAATGAAAATTATCGTATTGTAAAAGATAAAAACGAAAACGGATTGGCTGATACAGATGATTTGTTAGAAGCTGATGTGCAACAATTACAAGCAAAAATTAATAAAGTAGTAGGTGATGCTGATGAACAATTGGCTATTTATGAATATTACTATACAACTGGAATTTTATTAGAAAACGTACAATAGATTACACTATTATGGAAGAAAATATACAAGAAAAGAAAAAAATAAACATCAAATTTATAGCTGTATTAGCAGCTTTAGTAATCCTTGGAGGTGGTTATGGTGTTTATAAATATATGCATGGATTGGCGCATGAAATTACAGACGATGCGCAGGTAGAATCTAAAATAACACCTGTAATACCTAAAGTTTCTGGATACATCCAAAAGATTTTGGTAGAAGATAACCAAATGGTACACAAAGGTGATACATTAGTTGTTCTTGATGGTTCTGAATTTGCATTAAAACTACAACAATCTAACGATGCATTGTTACAAGCAGAAGGTCAATTAGGTGTTGCAAATGCAGGTGTTTCTCAGGCTGGAGCTGCAATTGGTGTTACAGAAGCTGGAGCTGTTGCTGCAAATACAACAATAGAAACGGCGCAAGCTAATGTAAATACTGCACAAGCTAATGTCGAAGCAGTGAAAGTACAAGTTTGGAGAACGAAAAATGATTATGATAGATACAATAAATTATATCAAAATCAATCTATTACAAAACAACAATACGAGCAAGCTTTAGCTGCAAAAGAAACTGCCGAAAAACAATTGCGTGTTACACAAGAACAATTAGGTGTTGCAAGAGCACAAATGGCTGCTACGGCGAAACAAGCACAAGCTACAGCGAAGCAAGTAAACACATCTAAAGCACAAGCTGATGCATCAAGAGCGCAAATAAAAGTAGCTGAAGCAACAATTGGTCAAAGCAAAACGAATATAGAAAATGCAAAATTATTTTTGTCTTATACGTATGTAATTGCTGCGGAAGATGGTCAAGTTTCGAAGATTAACTTACAACCTGGTCAATTGGTACAAGCTGGTCAATCTTTATTCAATATCGTAAAAACATCTAATATTTGGATTGTTGCGAATTACAAAGAAACTCAATTAGAAAAAATTAGAGAAGGACAAGAAGCAATTATCAAAGTAGATGCATATCCAAACCATGAGTTTAAAGCAAAAGTAACTTCATTATCGCCAGCAACAGGTGCAAAATTTGCATTGTTACCTCCTGATAATGCATCTGGAAACTTTGTAAAAACTGTTCAACGTTTACCTATTAAAATTGAATTTGTTGACAAAAACGACGAAATGTTAAAATTGATTCGTCCAGGTATGAACGTGGAAGCTGATATTCTTATAAAATCTTCAACTTCTGCAAAATAATAATCATTATTCAGAAAAATTATGGAAGAGAATAATTTAGTTGAATATGGTTCACGACGAGTAATTATAACCATTACTGCCATTATGTGTGCATTGTTAGAGATTGTAGATACAACAATTGTTAACGTTGCCATGAATGATATGAAAGGTAGTTTGGGAGTATCCCTTACTGATATTGCTTGGGTGGTTACCGCTTATGCAATTGCCAATGTTATTGTAGTGCCGATGACAAGCTGGTTGTCGCAACAATTCGGACGACGCAATTACTTTGCAGCATCTATCATCATCTTTACTGTTGCCTCTTTTCTTTGTGGAAATGCAACAACTTTGTGGGAAATTATTTTGTTCCGATTTATACAAGGACTTGGTGGTGGAGCGCTCTTAGTAACTTCTCAAACCATTATTACAGAAAGTTATCCGCCCAACAAACGTGGATTAGCACAAGCAATTTATGGTATGGGTGTTATTGTTGGTCCTACACTTGGTCCACCATTGGGAGGTTATATTATAGACAATTGGTCTTGGCCATATATATTTTACATCAATATTCCGATTGGTATTATTGCAGTATTATTAACCATGTCATTTGTAAAAAGTCCGAAATATGCAGAGAAATCAAAACTTAGTCAAGTAGATTTTATCGGAATTATTTTATTAGCTATCGCTGTAGGATCGTTACAATATGTGTTAGAACATGGACAACAAGACGATTGGTTTGAGAATTCTACAATTGTACTTTTAAGTTTATCAAGTTTCTTCGGATTCATTTTATTTGTTTGGAGAGAATTAGTTTTCGATCATCCAATTGTTAATTTACGTGTACTAAAAGATTCTAACCTTGCCGTTGGTACCATTTTATCCTTCATCTTAGGATTCGGATTATATGGTTCAACATTCGTTATACCAATCTATACACAATCTATTTTAGGTTGGACAGCAACAGATGCAGGTTTATTATTAATTCCTTCATCATTAATGACCGCTTTTATGATGCCAATTATCGCAACAATGTTACAAAAAGGCGTACCACCAAAATATTTGGTTGCAGGAGGATTTTTCATCTTCTTTTGTTACAGTTTTTGGTCATACAATATTCTAACACCCGATACAGGATCAGAACATTTCTTCTGGCCATTAGTAGTACGTGGAGTTGGATTGGGCTTATTATTTGTACCAGTTACAACACTTTCACTTTCGAGTCTGCAAGGACAACAAATTGGAGAAGGTGCTGCATTTACGGGTATGATGCGACAATTAGGAGGTTCATTTGGTATCGCGATTATAACAACATTTATTTCGCGCTTATCTATGGGACATCGTGGCGATTTGGTTTCTCATCTCGACACATCCGATTTTGATGTACAAACGTATATACAAAATCTAAAAATGAATTTTATAAGCAAAGGTTTTGCACCAAACGATGCATTAAACAAAGCCTATAATCTACTCGATCTACAAGTTACAAAACAGGCTATGGTACTTACATACATGGATATATTTTTATATCTGGGTATTGTTTTCCTTGTCTGTATACCATTTATTCTTTTCTTTATAAAGAAAGGCGCTGGTAAAGTAATAAGTGCAGGACACTAAAATAAAAGACGTTACATTCTTTATACATTTATACACAAAAACTCCACCTCAAGCAATTTGGGTGGAGTTTTTTATATTTTATAATTTGTTTTTTTGATTACAAATGAACTCATTTTAGATTAATATAACCTTACATTTATTATAAACAGACCTGTTTGTAATAAAATTCACTTGCATTAATTAAGAAAACAAAAACAACTCTTTAACTGTTATTGTAATATTTAATTATATTTGAGAGAATTTAACGAAGTACTGACATGTTTTTTTTATGAAACTAATTCATATTTTATTTCGTGAAAAATAATGTTAGCTTTTAATACTTTACAATAAGACTTAATAAAAATATATGTCAAATATCACAATTATAGAAGAAAACGAAAATAGCCAAGAACCTAAGAACTTTCAAAAAGGATATTTAACGTTTCCATTCGATGGAGAACAATTTAAAGAATTTATTACAGGACTTTTAGGTAAGCCACAAACAATTTCAAAAAGAATTTTAGGTAATTTTGAAATACATTTAAGTGATTTACAAAGTTTTTATAATCTTGTTAATCAAAGAATAACCCAACAGAACAATGGACATTTAGTTCAATTCACTGCTAAAGTATTTTTTACAGATCATTCATCAGTTCAATTAAATAGTTATGATGAGCTAATAACATATAACGAAGTTAAACCTATAATTTCAGAAGCAGTAAAACTTACTTGGACCTATTTAATTCAGTTCAGTGATAAAAACCACCCAGAAAAACAAGTTGTAGAATTACTAATAATATCGGCTACAGAAAGAATTTCAATTGAAAACTCTGATTTGCCAATTTTCCTATTACCAAATAAAGGTGAGTTTAGAATAAACATAGAACACACTGCAAGAAGCTGGGGTTCTGATATTGAAGCACTACTTACAAATCAAATTGAATCGTTAATAAAAGAAGATAATAAATTAAAAAAAATCATCAGACAGCATAGCTCAAAAATTAGTTTAAGTTTTTCTATTTTATTCTTTTTAATCTGTGTTATTGGAGCTTTTAAAGTAACTAATAACTTCATTAATTCTCAATTGAAATCTGTAAATTCTTTCATATCTAGCCCAAGTTCAACTAATGATAAAGTAGATTTTTTAGCAAAGTATATTGCAAGTGGTGTTTCTGCCCAACATTTTTTTCAAGTATCTATATTTATTTTAGTTTCAATAATTTTATCTATAATATTTGGTATATGGATAGGTGAAACCGCAAGTAAAAATAGTGAACCAAGTTTTGTTATACTAACTAGAAAAGCTAAAGAACATAGAGATTTAATTTTAGAAAAATTAAAATATAAATGGAGATGGTTTTGTGTATCCATATTTATTAGTATATTAACTGGTCTTCTTACTAATTTGATCTTTAAATTGATTGTAGAATAATAAAGTTATACAGTTTACTTCATGTTACCAAAATAACGGTATTCAACAAAATAAAAACTCCTTGTCAAAATTTAGAACTTTGACAAGGATTGTTTATTAAATCTTTACAAACATTCAATTTTATAAATTTGATTTAAAGCGATAGAATCAGTTTTATTTTTGAGTGTAAATGTAAAGTCTTTTTTATTGGATGACAATTTTCCTTCTAAAGTTAATAGTTCATTTTTCTGATTTTGATTCATCTTTTTATAAGCCTTCAAAAGTTCTTCTCCTTCAAAATAATAATCTACTCGGTTGATACATTTTCCATTTTTTGATGTAAAACTTACCAAACTTGGAAAGTGTGTTATTTTTTTCGTTTCATTCAAATTGACATTATCATCACCAAAAAATTCAAGTGATTTATTATCTAAAGAATCAATTTTCAAATCGATGTTGACATTAATTTCATCAAATAATATGTCTTTATAATCTTCAAGAGAAGTAATATTTTTTAGATGAAAATTTGTTAATAAAAGTGAGAAATCGCCTTTAACTTCTTTAGCTATCAATGTTGTTACAAACTTTTCTTCGACATCATTGTTTACAAAAAGGTCTATTTTACCCGAAGCTCCTGTTTTTAATACAAGTATATTATTATCAGATTTTTCTTTTATTAATTTATCATAAGGTAATTCGCCTGCAAACTCATAAAATTTATTTTCTTGAAAAGAATAATATTTACAACTTACATAATTAGGCAAAATAGAATAAGTTGATTCTTGTATCATTTCTATAGCCGAAATTTGATTTAACATCAACAAATCGCTACTCATATTTCCTTGATTTACTTCTTCATTTAAAGAAATGGAATATCCTATTTCATTTTTCACGCTAAAATCAATCAATTGAATTTTATCTTTTTCACTTTTTGTTTCAATTTTGATTGACCAATATGTTTTTTCAGTTTCTCTATTTGCACTATATTGAAATATAAACGACACAATCATTAATAACAAAACAGAAATCAATGCAAGATTAAAAAAATAGATTTTTTTATTTTTTTCCATAACTAAGCTCTATAATTTATTGACATTAACAATATAATAATTAACGAATAAATTGTTGCAAGAACGGCTAATATAACTGAGAACAAAATGTATTTTTTCTTGTGAATATCTCCACTCAAAAACCATAATAAAATGATTAGCAATGTTGTAATTATCGGAGTTGATAAAAAGATTATATACTCGTTGTAATTGCTGTAATTTATATATGATGGTAAACAGATTGCCAATAAAAAGATGAGTAAATAGGATATTTTGATGTCAAATAATATTTTCATAGTTGGTTTGTTATGATAAATGAATTTAATATTATTTTTTCAAAATAATGTTGTAATTGTTTAAAATAAAAAATCCTTATCAGGGTTTTAAATGTTGACAAGGATTTTATTTTTCTAACCATTAACCGCTCTAAAAAAAGCTTCTAATTTCTTTTCGTCTAATTTTCCGTCAGTTCTTACACCACTGCAAATATCAACGCCAAAAGGCTGAACAGCGTCAATCGCTTCACGAACATTATCAGAATGAAGACCTCCAGCCAAAAATAGAGGAATATTAATTTCTTCTCTAATTTTTTTGCTAATCGCCCAATTATGCGTGCGTCCTGTTCCGCCCAATTCTTTTACTTGCAAATTTGGATTTCCACTATCCAACAAAATTGCATCTACAAATTGAGATTTCTCTACAGCTTCTGTTACCGAATTTTCATCGATTACATGTATTACCTGAACCAATTTCACCCAAGGCAATTGTTCTCGTAAAATTTGATATTCTTCATTTTTCAATTCATCAACCAACTGAATGGTATTGGTATAAACTTTTTTGTAATGTGTAATAATTGCATCAGCTGTTGTTTCACTTGTTAATAAAAAAGAAGAAACCGTAGGCGGAATAATTTGTGTAATATCTTTGATTAAATCATCTGCAATAACACCAGGTCCGCTTGGCATATTACCAACCAAACCCAATCCATTTGCTCCATATTTTATAGCTTGTTGCGCTTCTTCTTTGCTACTAATACAACAAATTTTAACTCTTGTTTTCATTATATTATTGATTTTTAATTTATTAAATATAGAAAAAAAGCACCTCAATTTCTTGAAGTGCTTTGTATATTTTAAAGGTTGAATTGATTTAGTAATCTTCTTCAGCTCCTTTTAATTTTTCTGCATTTTCTGCCATTTTTAGGGCATCAATCATTTCGTTGATATCACCATTCATAAAATTATCCAAATTATAGATAGATTTATTGATACGGTGATCCGTTACACGTCCTTGTGGATAGTTATATGTACGAATTTTAGCCGAACGGTCACCAGTAGAAACCAATGATTTACGTTGAGCCGAACGCTCCGAATGATTTTTCTCGAACTCGATTTCGTATAATTTTGTACGCAATAACTGTAACGCTTTTTCTTTATTTTTCAGCTGAGAACGAGCTTCTTGACAAACAATTACAATTCCCGAAGGTTTGTGTGTCAATTGTACTTTTGTCTCAACCTTATTTACGTTTTGCCCTCCTGCACCAGACGAACGAGATGTCTGATACTCTAAATCTGCTGGATTGATAGTTACATCAACTTCCTCCGCTTCTGGTAAAACTGCAACTGTAATTGCCGAAGTATGCACACGTCCCTGAGATTCTGTTTCTGGAACACGTTGTACACGGTGAACACCAGATTCGTATTTCATAGTACCATAAACTGCATTTCCTTCTACTTGCATTACAAGCTCTTTGTATCCTTTTCCTGATGCCTCAGATAAGTTAAGAACCTCATGTTTCCAACCTTTTTCTTTGAAATACATCGAATACATACGGTAAATATCTTCTACAAATATTGCTGCTTCATCTCCTCCTGTACCAGAACGTAATTCGACCACAATATTTTTATCATCTTCTGGATCTTTAGGAATCAACATCATTCTGATTTCTTCCTCTATTACAGGAATTGCGTTGATTGCTTCATCTTTCTCGATTTTAGCCAACTCAACCATCTCTGCATCAGAACCATCGTTGATGATTTCATCCGCTTCCTCAATCACATTGATTAACGTTTCGTATTCTTTTTGCTTTTCAACAAAGTCTTTCAAATCTGAATATTCTTTGTTCAATTTTGCATAACGAGCTTGATCTGTCACGATATCTGGTTGGATAATTAAATCCGCTACCTCATCAAATCGTTGTTTGATTGCTCTTAATTTATCTAATAGACCTAAATCTGCCATATTCTTTTATTGGACTGCAAAGATACAATAACTCAAGTGATTCAAGAAATTTGAAACAAAAAAACCGATGAATATTCATCGGTTTTTGTTATTATTTAAAATTATGGAAATTATTTTTTAACAATTTTCTTTACAACTTTTGTTGTTCCGTCATTTATCTTCAAGACATAAACACCTTTTGGTAATGATGAAACATCATATTGATCTGCATAATCAAATGATTGTACTTTTTTACCAACCATATCAAATAATTCTACTGTAACTTTTGATTTATCTATTGATGTTCCTAAATCAATTTTGAAAGCATCAACTACTGGATTAGGATAAACTTTTGTTACATTTTTTGCATTAATATCAGAAGTAGATAGAGTTTCGGCTGTTACTTTAAAATCATCAATCATCAAAATTAATCCATCATCAGTTGTACAGTTTATAGCAATATAAATATCTTTTCCGTCAAATTCAGATAAATCAAATTCATACTTTTTATAACTTGTTTTATTTGCTATGATTGGACTTGAATTAATAAAAACAAAATCTTCAACTTTTCCAGTTGTAGAAACCCCTATATTAAATTGATCAGGTCCATATGATTGATCACCTTTAGCATATAATTCTAATTTACTTTTAGAAGCTCCAGCTAAAGAAATCAATGGACTAACAGTCCAGTCATCATTAGGATAAGTAGTACCACTTGCTCCACTTGCTAAATAGTACAACCCTTTTTTTCCTGAATACGGAGCGAGTGAAGAAGTTCCAGTACCCTTACTACTATTAAAAACAATACCAGCTCCAACATAACCTTGATTAGGAAAAGTCATATTCGTAATTGCCCATGTTTTCCCTTTATCTAAATCATATTGTTTCCATCCACCAAAATCTGTAATAGTAAAATCATCATAAGATTCAAAATCATCAAAGAAAATAACATTTTGTGCATTTGCAGAAACTGCAGCAACTGTTAAAAGAGAAAATAAAATTTTTTTCATAAATAATTCATTTTAAGTGTTAATACTTTTATAAATCTAACAAAAATTTATGAAACAACAAATATATAATGCAAAATTTGTTTTTTATAATTATTCTAATTTAGTGCATTATGTATAAAAAATATAGAATAAAAGCCATCAATAATGATGGCTTTTATATATTATTAGATGTTTTATCGTGTAAATAACATTTCACGGTATTTTGTTAATGGCCACAAATTGTTGTCTATTAATTCTTCTAATTCATCCGAATTGTAACGAATAACATCAAACAAAGGCTTCACATTAGCGCTATATGCTTCCGCTTGTTTTTGGTGATCTGAAATCTCTTTTGTGATTTTAGATTCTTTGATTAATTGATCTGTAGCAGATTTTATAGCATTAATATGAGTAGAAATAACTCTAATCAATTCCATTTGATCTTTTGCTAATTCTTTAAATTCATCTCCAAAAATATCTTTTAGACCTTTTACGTTTTCCACCAATACATTTTGATAATTTACGGCTGCCGGAATAATTTGAGATAATGATAAATCAACCAAAACATTTGCCTCGATAGAAATTTTTGTCGAATATTTTTCTAACTTAATTTCGTTACGAGCTTCAACTTCACGAGAAGATAAAACGTTTGTTTTTTCGTAAACCTCAATATATTTTGGATTTAATTCTAATTTTAAAGCTTCTGGTGTTGTTTTGTAATTATTCAAACCACGAGATTCTGCCAATTCTACCCAGTTATCAGAATATCCATCACCTTCGAATAAAATATTACGAGAAGATTTTACATACTCACGTAATACATTAAAAATTGCTTCGTCTTTTGACAAACCTCCGTCAACTAAAGCATCAACTTCATTCTTGAAATCTTTTAGCTGTTGTGCAACAATTGTATTAATAACTGTCATACATTCTGCGCAGTTTGCAGATGAACCTACCGCACGAATCTCGAATTTATTTCCTGTAAATGCGAATGGAGAAGTTCTATTTCTGTCTGTATTGTCTAATAAAATTTCTGGAATTTTACCTACAACATTCAGTTTCAATTCTGTTTTTTCTTCTGGAGATAATTTTCCTTCTCTTACTTTTTCTAACTCATCTAAAACTGTTGTTAATTGCGATCCGATAAATATAGAAATAATTGCAGGCGGTGCTTCATTTGCTCCCAAACGGTGATCATTACCAGCTTCTGCAATTGCAGAACGTAACATATCACCATATTCTGAAACTGCTTTTATTGTATTTACAAAAAATGTTAAGAATTGTAAATTCTTCTTTGGATTTTTACCTGGAGATAATAAATTTTCGCCAGTATCTGTAGATAAAGACCAGTTATTGTGTTTTCCAGATCCGTTAACTCCAGCAAATGGTTTTTCATGTAACAATACTTTGAAATCATGCTTTTTTGCAATTCTTCCCATCAAATCCATTAACAATGAATTATGGTCAACTGCTTGGTTTGCTTCCTCAAACATTGGCGCACACTCAAATTGATTTGGTGCAACCTCATTATGACGTGTAGTAATTGGAATACCCAATTTCATAGACTCAACTTCCAAATCTTGCATATAAGCCAATACACGCATAGGAATTGCTCCAAAATAATGATCATCTAATTGTTGACCTTTTGCAGGAGAATGACCTACTAAAGTACGACCAGTCATTTGTAAATCTGGACGAGAATTATATAAATTAAGATCGACCAAGAAATATTCTTGCTCCCATCCTAAAGTTGATTGAACTTTTGTTACATTTTTATCAAAATATTTTGCCACATCTGTTGCCGCATCATCAACTGCTTGTAAAGCTCTTAATAATGGTACTTTATAATCTAAAGTTTCTCCAGTGTAAGAAATAAAAACAGAAGGAATAAACAATGTTGTTCCGATAATAAATGCTGTAGATGTCGGATCCCAAGCTGTATAACCACGAGCTTCGAACGTATTACGAATTCCACCATTTGGAAAAGATGAAGCGTCTGGTTCTTGTTGAATTAATGTAGAACCTTCAAAAGTATCAATTGCGCGACCATCTTCTGTTGGACGGAAAAAAGAATCGTGTTTTTCTGCAGTTGTACCTGTTAATGGTTGAAACCAGTGTGTAAAATGTGTTACTCCTTTAGAAATTGCCCAATCTTTCATTGCAGATGCTACTTGATCTGCAAATTCACGTGGAATTTTTGTTCCCTTTTCTTTTGCAGAAATAATCGCTTTAAAAGCTGGTTTTGGTAAATATTCTCTCATTGTGTCATGAGAAAATACATTTTGATTGAATAAAGTAGAAAGTTTTTCTGTAATTACAATCTTTTCAGCTTGTTTGTTAACTGTTTTTTCTAATGCTTTAAATCTTAATGTAGACATTACGGTTGTGTTTTTTGTTTGATAAGGCAAAAATAAAACAAAAAATAACGCACACCCCTATTTTTTTTAGGGGTCAAATAATATTTTTATAATTATTTTGCATAAACAAGCTAAAAATGGGTATTCAGAATATATTTTTTATTTAAAAAAAAATCTAAATTTAATTTTTAGATAATAAAAAAAGCAGTTTCAATAAAAATTGAAACTGCTTTCGACACTCATAATATAAAAGTTGTTGGTCTATCTGAAACGATCTACTGATTTTACAAGGTCATTATCCTTCTTAATCAAACGATTGGCAATTGACAGAAGCACAATCGAAGCTAAAGGAACCAATGCCCAAATACCTTTCTCTGAATTATCTTCTCCAGGTAGTGTGAATAGACTGTAAACAAAAGAACCAATTAATATAACATTCAAAATAATGTTTAACCAATCGAGTTTGATTTGTAAACTACGCTTTTTGAAAAGCATAATGGTTAAAAAAGAAATTAAAGCTGATGCGAAGAATGCTATTGAAAATATATAATCTCCCTTTTCTGGATTATTCAACCATTGTAATGGAATATCAAATAGTTGATCAAATTTCATTGCGAATATACTTGAGATTATTCCGCTTAAGAATAAATATATACTTTGCTTTCTCTGAATCATTTCTTAAATTTCGTATACAAATGTAAAAAAAAATTTTCAGTTTTTATAATTATTCGTACTATTGCATTAATAAATCTCAATTTATACGCTTTATAACAATTCTATTGTTATGATTCCCAATTACTTTATTGTATTCAAGAAATAAACAAATTAATACCTTTGATAGGATTATGTTTGATATCGAAAAATTAAAATCATTCAAATTACCAGATTTACAACAAGTTGCAGAGCAACTACAAGTTGATGGTTATAAAAAATTAAAAAAAGGTGAATTGCACGATGCAATTTTAACTAAATTACAAAATCAACCACAGGTTGAAGAAGTAAAAGAGACACCGAAAACTACAGCTGTAGAGACTCCTAAAGTTGAAAAAAAGGAAGTTCAAAAACAAAAACGTAAACGCGTAGAGAATTCGGATAGCGAAAAAGTTGAACAGCAAGCTGAGGTTAAAACACCTGAAATAAAAGCTGAAACTATAACAGAAACTTCTACTACTACAGAAACTGAGGTTGAAAAAGTAGAAAGTAACGATCAAAAACCACAAAAAAATCAAGATCGTAACAACAGAAATCCGAATCAAAACCCGAATCAGAAGAAAAATAATCACAATAAGAATAATAATCAGTCTGATCAACGTTCTCAAAACGAAAACAACCACAACAATCATCAAAATCAAAAAAATAAATACCGCGCGGCGAATTACGAATTTGACGGAATTATTCAGACCGAAGGTGTTTTAGAGATTTTACCAGATAATAACTATGGTTTTCTTCGTTCATCGGATTTCAACTATTTATCTTCACCTGATGATGTGTATGTTTCGCAATCTCAGATTAGATTATTTGGTCTGAAAACTGGAGATACAATTACTGGAGAGGTTCGCCCTCCGAAGGAAGGTGAAAAATATTTTCCACTGATTAAAATAAAAGAAATTAATGGTCGTACCCCAGATTATGTACGTGACAGAATCGCTTTCGAGCATCTTACTCCACTTTTTCCAAACGAAAAATTCAATCTAAGTAATTCTAAAGCCTTATCAAACCGTGTGATTGATTTATTTACACCAATTGGTAAAGGTCAACGTGGTATGATTGTAGCACCACCAAAAACTGGTAAAACGACATTACTAAAAGATATTGCAAACGGAATTGCACAAAATCACCCAGAAGTTTATTTAATTGTTTTATTGATTGATGAGCGTCCTGAGGAGGTTACAGATATGAAACGTTCGGTAAATGGAGAAGTGATTGCCTCTACGTTTGACGAAGAAGCAAATCGCCATGTAAAAGTTGCCAATATTGTTTTAGAGAAAGCAAAACGTATGGTAGAATGTGGACACGATGTTGTTATTTTATTAGATTCTATTACGCGTTTAGCTCGTGCCTACAACACTGTTTCGCCAGCTTCTGGTAAAGTATTATCTGGAGGAGTTGATGCCAATGCATTACACAAACCAAAACGTTTCTTTGGAGCAGCTCGTAATATAGAAAATGGAGGATCGCTTACAATTATTGCAACTGCATTGATTGATACAGGATCTAAAATGGACGAAGTTATTTTCGAAGAATTTAAAGGAACTGGTAACATGGAATTACAATTGGATCGTAAGATTTCGAATAAACGTATTTTCCCTGCGATTGATCTCGTAAGTTCTTCTACGCGTAAAGATGATTTATTATTAGATGATAAAACACAACAACGTATGTGGGTTTTACGCAATCATTTAGCAGATATGAATCCTGTAGAAGCCATGGAGTTTTTAAATAGTCGTATCAAAAATACACGAAACAACGATGAATTCTTAATTTCTATGAACGGATAAAGAATTTATTTAAAATAATATTTCTAAAAACCATCTAAATTACTTTAGATGGTTTTTTTTATGATTTTAAAATAACAGATAAGCGTATTATTTTTTGTATTTTTAATTTGATAAAATTATTTATTAAGATGAATTTCAATAATAAAAATGTTTGGATAACTGGAGCTTCCTCAGGAATTGGTGAAGCCTTAGCATACGGATTTTCTAAAAAAGACGCCGTTTTGATACTATCTGCAAGAAATGAAACAGAACTAAATCGTGTAAAACAAAACTGTGCATTTCCAGAAAAAGTCCATATTTTTCCTTTGGATATTTCTAAACATGAAGAAGTTTTCACAGTCGGAAAAAAAATTATTGAACAATTTGGTACAATTGATATTTTGATAAATAATGCGGGAGTTTCTCAACGAAGTTTAACCGCAGAAACTTCATTTAACGTTGACGAAAGTCTTATCACGACTAATTTCTTAGGAACTGTCGCTGTAACAAAATCTATTTTATCAACAATGATAAAACAACAATCTGGTCAAATTGTAACAATAACAAGTATTGTCGGAAAAATTGGTACACCAATGCGATCTTCTTACGCAGCTTCTAAACATGCGCTACATGGCTTTTTTGATTCGTTACGCGCCGAAATTTATGATAAAAATGTAAACATATTAATTGTTTGTCCAGGTTTTGTAAAAACTAATGTTTCTATAAATGCATTAAATTCAACTGGAGCAAAACAAGGCACAATGGATGTTACGACAGAAAATGGACTGAATCCTGATCATGTAGCAGAAAAAATTATCAAAGCAATTGATGCGAAAAAAGAAGAAGTAATAATTGCAGGTTTTAGAGAAAAAACAGCGGTACTTCTGAAACGTTTTGTTCCGACATTATTTTCAAAAATTATTCGGAAATCTAAGGTCGTTTAGATAATTATTTATTTTCTTCGTTTAGAATTTTACTAAGTTTTTCAAAATCTCCATCTTGCCCAAAATTCTCTACATTTTTAATAGTACCACGAATAATACTTTGCCTACATTTGAAACATATCTTAGCTATTCCCGATATATTACCTTTATTTTTAAAAATTAAAATATCTCTAAACCAAGGTATACATCCCATAGAATATGAATCAATAGCTCTCTTTTCGCTAAAGATAGAACTGATTTCATTGTAAAACTTTGGCTCTATAGATTTTTTTACATATCCTACATCTAATAACTTTTTAGGAAAGTTTTTATCAGATGTTCCATCAGGTTTATATCCATGAATAATATTAAATTCAAAATTCTCTATTTTAGAAGAATCTTTATCTTCAATTATTTTTATATTTTCAGATAGTTTAACATAGTTAGGATCTAATCTATAATATTCTATATCATCAAACTCAAAATAATTATTATGATTATTTGATACGCATCCAAAATTAAAAATAAGTATCAATAGAATTAAAATATTTTTATTCATATTATCAATTTTAAATCTAACAATAAACGTAAAAATTGACTAAAAGTTATATAAAATAAAAAAAGCCCAAGAAAATAAATTCTTGAGCTTTTAGTACCTCAGGCGG